>NZ_JALQDT010000069.1:0-115590 GCF_023631085.1 Caballeronia sp. INML1
TTATTCGACGCCTGCCGACATGCGCGGCGGCACGCACATTTCTGCGGCCGATGGCAGGCATCGAATAAACCTTAACGAGCGGCGACGTCCTCGAAGACCTTCACTTTCGGGCGATCTTCGGGGACATCAAGTACGGTTACCGGCCTGCGCTCAGTTCCTCCTGCCGCCGCACTCGCGCATCTTCCTCAAGACGTGTCGCTTCGAGTTCCTGCAGAACGCCGTCGAGGTCCACAGGACGCGTGTCGGCTTCGATGCGACCGGTCAGTTCGGCCTCGACATGCAGCCGCCCTGCCTCGAAAAGCGCCCAGATCTCCGTCCCATAACTCGCGGTGAGTATTTGCGGTGCAAACCGTCCGAAGTACGCGGCCAGGTTGTCGACGTCTCGCTTGAGCATGGAGGCAGCTTCGTTGTTTCCGGATGCGTCGACGGCCTGCGGCAGATCAATGATCACCGGCCCGTCTGCTGCCAGGAGGATGTTGTATTCCGACAGGTCGCCGTGAATTACGCCCGCGCAGAGCATGCGGACAACCTGGTTCAGCAGCAACGCGTGCAGTTCGAGGGCGCGGGCTTCGGTCAGCTCGACGTCGTTGAGCCGTGGTGCGACGTCACCCACCTCGTCGATCACCAACTCCATCAGCAACACGCCGTCGGTACAAATATAGGGTTGCGGCACGCGCACACCTGCGTTGGCGAGCCGGAACAGCGCGTCCACTTCAGCGTTCTGCCATGACGCTTCCTGCATCTGACGGCCGTAGCGCGTACCTTTTTCCATCGCCCGCAACTGCCGGCTGTTCTTGACCTTGCGACCGTCCCGATACGACGCTGCTTGCCGAAAACTGCGTTGCTTCGCGTCCTTGTAGACCTTGGCGCAACGCGTCGATTCGCCGCAGCGCACGACATAGACTGTCGCCTCCTTGCCGCTCATCAACTGGCCGATGACTTCGTCGATAAATCCTTCTTCGAGAAGCGGCGCAAGCCGTTTGGGCATTTTCATACGATCGTCGCCCGCGGTTCGTGAAACGTGCATTCCACGCGCGTGGATCGTGAATGGCCCGCTAAGGTATGCGAGACCAACAAACCGATGAATCGAGAAGCTGTTGCCGGCGGCCGTAAGCTTTCTACGTGGGAGATGGGTGGAGTCATGCCGGATTATACGGGTGGTCGAGGACGCGCAGGCGAATATCTCCCGGCGACTGCGTAGATGCATTGAGCCGCCTCCAGACAGCTCCCGGCTTGGCACGACAGGCAGCACGCGACCCGTAAGCGACGTTCGCCTCGCAGCCCCTGAGCGTCCGCTTTCTGGTCGAGTACGGCCTATCGAACACCATCGCATGTAGCCCAAGCGTCAAGCGGGGGGAGTTCGCAAACGCCCGTTCTCTTCGCTACATGCAAGTATCACGCGGTATCGCAGCATCTCATCTTCCAGCCACGATGCGAAGGTAGCGAACGGTGCACAGTCGCGCCTCTGTTCTGGAAACATGAGATAGGTCTTCTGCGCATTAATCGCGGCATATCCGCCGATTCGGATCAGTTGGCCGGAAGCAAGTTCCTGTTCGATCAGAACGCGTGGCAGGAGTGCGACCCCAAGTCCCGCGACCGCCGCGCGGATAGCCATGATAAAGAAGTCGAAGAAATGATCGCTACCATCGCGCGCATGTTCAGCCCTTTCCGGTGCGACCGTTTCACTCCACGTCATCCATGCAGCAGGCAAATCGCGCGTGTGGATCCACGGCATGGAAGCGATATCGCAATCGGCATAGTGCTCCGTAAGGGAAGGCGACGCTACCATCCACACTCTATCGTCGGCTAGCAGCACCTTGCTCGCGAGTCCAGGCAACGGCGATTGCTCGAAGTGAATCGCCGCGTCAAAGTTCAGATCCTGAAAGTAGGTCGGTTGATCACGGCCCGTCAGCCGCACCTGAATGTTCGGATGTGCGCAATGAAATCCCGGCAGCCGCGGCACGAGCCATTGAGCGCCGAAGGTCACGCCGACCGCGACGCGCAGCGTCGAACGCTCCCGGTTCGCGACCAGATGCCGGGTGTCTCGGCGAATCTGTTCAAGATTCACCCGTATGCGATGGGCATAGTCGGCGCCGGCATCGGTGAGCACCAGCCTTTGGCTTACGCGCCGGAACAACTCTACGCCGAGACTCGCTTCAAGTTCGTTGACTTTTTTGCAGATGGCGCCGTGCGTCTGTTGCAACTCGGCGGCGGCTTTCGAAAAGCTCTGATGACGCGCCGACGCCTCGAACGCCTGCAATGCCGTCAGGCTGGGAATTCCTCGACGCAATGACACGGGCGGATCTCCATGGAAATTCCGCTCATTTTAGCGCCATGCCTGCGGACGGCACGCGGCGTCGTTCGGGGTCGAGTGCGATCGCTAGCGCGGAGCCGACCGTCATCGCCACGGCGATTGCTATGAATGCGAGCTGGAATGTGCCGGTCGTATCGCGCACCCAGCCGATGAAGTACGGCATCATAAAACCGGACGACACGCCGATGCTCGTGATGAGTGCGATGCCGGCCGCCGCCGCTCGGTCGGTAAGGATACGACTTGGCAATTGCCAGAAAGTGCTGATGCTGCAGAAGCACGCAGAGGTGCCAATCGCGAGCACCGCGACCGTTGCCAGCGGTGACGACAGATATAGTGCGCTCGCGAGCGTCATGGCCGAAAGCATCATCGGCCCTGCGACGTACAGCGCGTGAATACGCTTGTGACTTACGATGCGCCCCCAAACGATCACGCTCACCACTGCTACCGCAAACGGCGCAGACGTGATGAGGCCAATCTGCGTTAGTGAGAGTTGCGAGCCTCCCTTGAAGGTCTTGACTACTTGCGGCAAGAAATAGAGCAGCCCAATGATGCCCGAGTTTATACCGAAGTAAACAATTCCTAGTCCCCACACCTTGAAGTTCGTTAGCGCGCTCCGCGCGTTCCCCGGCTGAATGGCGACCGCCGCGGCTTGTTCTTCGTGTGCGAGCGTCGTGCGAATAGTGTGGCGATCTTCGTCAGACAGACCACGCCAGTCGTGCGGGCCATCGGGCAGGTAGAACCATGCGATCACACCGAGGATGATGGCCGGCAAGCCTTCGAGAAGGATCATCGCGCGCCAGCCGGTTACGCCAAAGACGTTTGCGTGATCCATGATCCAGGTGGAGACCGGCGCGCCGATCATCCCGGTAAGCGGAATCGACATCGTGAAGAGCGACATCATCCAGACACGGTTGCGCGAGGGCATCCACAGTGTGAGGTAGTAGACCATGCCGGGATACAGTCCCGCTTCGAACGCGCCGAGCATAAAGCGCGCAACATAGAGCCATTGAGCGTTCGGCACGAAGCTCGTGAGCGAGGAGAGCAGCCCCCAACTCACGAGTATGCGCGTCATCCAGCGACGCGCCCCGTAGCGATGCATGCACAGGTTGCTCGGCACCTCGCACAGGATATAGCCGAGAAAGAAAAGGCTCGCAGAAAGCCCGTATTGCGCGACCGTCAACCCGAGTTCGGCGTTCATCGTCAACGCCGCATAGCCGACGTTGGCTCGGTCGAGTTGATTGGCGACGTACATTAGCACCATCAGCGGCGCGAGGCGCCACACAATGCGCTTCATCAATTGTGGCGGCAAGGTGCTCTTGAAGTCTGGGGTCTGCATATCAGGTGTCCAGTGCTAGCGTCACGTGCATTTAGCACCGGCCGAATTTCCGTGACAATTCACGAAAAGTATCTCTCCTGTGACGCTTTGGCATGACCTCCTGCCGAGCCTTGTGTCGCGGGCCGTCCGGCACCCCGCTTGACGAAAGCTCACACGACAGTGAGCAAATCGCCATGGACGGCCCGAGTACTGGCGCGACACAATGAGAATCCTGAGGGCTACAGATTCTTTCCCATTACTTTCATTTCCGAAGGTGCCGTATGTGCCTGGCTGACTCGAACGACCACCAAATCCCTACTCCGATCGGTGGCCCGCTTCCAGTGCCCCGTGAGTTTGCCGGCCTGGAGGACGAACGCAGCCATCGCAAGCTTAAGCTCGCGGCGGCCTTCCGTTTGCTCTCGCGCTTTGGACTGACGGAGGGGATCGCTGGGCATGTGACGGTGCGCGATCCCGAGCATCACGACCGGTACTGGGTCAACCAGTACGCGCAGCACTTTTCCACGATTCATCCGGACGACCTCATATGCATCGACGACGCGGGTGTTGTGCATCATGGTACTGGCCCCGTCAATGCGGCGGCGGTCGCGATCCACTGCGGCCTACATCGTGTGAATCATTCGGCAATGGCGGCTGTGCACACCCACACAACTTACGGACGCGCATTTGCGGCACGTGAACGGTTGCTCGCGCCGATCAATCAGGAAGCTTGTTTGTTCTTTGAGAACCACGTTGTCTTCCGCGGAGATATTGTCGTCCTCGCCGCTGACGAGGGTGCGCGCATTGCGCGGACGATGGGCACTTGCAAGGCCGCGATTTTGCTGAACCACGGCTTTCTTACGGTGGGGACCAGTGTGGATTCCGCAGTGTACCGCTTTATTTCGATGGAGCGATGCGCACAAGTTCAGTTGCTCGCCGAGGCAGCCGGCGCGCTCGCTCCCCTCAGCGCCGAGGAAGCACGCGCGACACGCCGACATCTGGCGTCGGACTATGTTGCCTGGTTAGCGTTTCAGGGCTTGTACCGGCAGATACTGCGCGACCACAAAGACTTGCGAGATTATGCGAAGACTTTGCCACAGTAACCAACTGAGCAAAAGTGTCGTCACCGTCGGACGTGAGACAGTCAACAGGCCACGTAGCTAGCGCTGACACATCAGAGAGACTTGGCCAGCGTGCCCTAATCCTGCCCGGGATGCCTCACAGTAATCGGCGTGTCATCGAACACGCTGCTGTCCAGAACGGCATCAGGCTTCGGATAGAGTTCCACGCGCCCATAGCCGGGGACCGCGATCGTATAGCCGCCGTCCAACCTTCGCCTCAGTGCGAAGTTAGGCCCAGAGAAACAGCCTTCGATGACGCCGGGCGCCTCAGCGGTCCGCAGCGCCGTTCCGATCACGTTGATGGCGGGCAGGTCGATGTCATGATGCTGGCAGAACAACGCGCTCCAGGCGCCTGCCGCGAGGACAACAGTGTCCGCTGCTTTCGACTGGACTCCCGTTATCTGCGCCCACTGGACGGTGCGCAATGGATCACTGTCAGCAAGTGAAATCTGGGCGCAAGCGTGATTGCGTCAAATTGCAACCCGCGCTGCGACACATCCACCCCTCACGCCAGCGCAACCCGGCGACGCTGAACCACCGCTCCCGCCTTGCGGCACACCACTTCGAGCCGCTCCCCGGCCGCGGGACGCGGCAGCTTTAAAACCCCATCCCCGATCACTCGCGCCGCATCGAGCGGCCTGCCGTCCACATAAAGTTCAAGCTCGTCGAGCCCGGCCGTCGTCACCGTGAGTTCCGACTTGCCGAGCGTCACGCGAAGGCTCGAATACGGTGCGCCCGCCAGAAACCGCGCGCACCAGTCGATGAGATCGGCGTTGCCGTCGAGCACGTCGCGCCGGGTCATCGCATACGGAATGCCGGCGATGCCGAGGTCTTCGATCGGCACGCCGGCCGCATCGCCGGCACGCACCGCGCGGCGAAATGCCATCGTGAAGCTCACGCCGTCGGGCAGTCGCGGCAGTGCGAAGTCCGTTCCGTCCAGTGCATCGGTCAGGTCATGGCTCGTCCACACGTTCGCGCCGCCCGCGCCGGTCGCCTGGCCCACGCACACGAGCGGCCCGATTTCGTTGTCCACGAAGCCCGCGCAGAAGAGGTCGCCGGACGAGTACGTGTTGGCATCGGCGACGCACACGACCGGCCCGCCATAACGCTGACCGACGTCATCGCACCAGGACGGATCGGTGATCGGCAGCGCCTGCGAGTATCCCTCGCCGGTCGAGATCGCCGATTCGAGCGACGCGATCCACGGTTCGAGCTCCATGCGGTTGAACGCGCTCTTCGCCATCGCGCGCGTCAAGGGCGTGGCAACGAGGCTGAAGCGCGTCGGCTGCACCTTGTTCGGCGTGAAGAGTTGCAAAAGGCGCTCCGCCGCCCAGATCAGGCCGCCAGGATTGCCGCGCACATCGACGATGAGGCCCGTGTCGGGCAACTGTCCGACGAGGCGCGTGACCTCATCAACGAAGGCTTCGTGATCTTCGACATCGAAGCTCCAGATGCGTAGATAGGCGACATCGCCGAGCACTTTGCTCGGGAACGTGCGCGCGGAAAGCGCGTCGGGAAAGCGGGTCTTGATCCAGCCGGCGTCGCGCGCCATCACCGCGCGCAGATGCTCGGCGTTCCATTCCTTGCCCGAGAACATCAGCTTTTTCGCGCGCCGGACCTGTTCCGCCGCCGGATTCACCGCGACGCGCCGCGCGGTATGCGCGCCGGGCCGCACGCCGGTCGCGGGGCGGCCCGGCCAGACGATGCGCCACGGTATGCGCACTTCGCGCCGCGCCCTCGCCGGACCATCGCGAAAACCGATGTCGACCCACATCTCGTCGGGCGGCGGACCGTATTGCAGCGAGCGGAACGTCAGCGATTCGAGCGCGCGCGCGAGCCGCGCATCGGGGCGTCCGCCCGTTTCGCGATCGGCATGGATCGCGACGGCGCGCTCGAACGGTATGCCGTTCCAGGTATCGAGCAGCACGCCCGGCTTGAACGAGGGGTCCTTGATGAGCTTGCTGTGCCCGACTTTCGTGACGAGAAACGAAGGCTCGTCCGTCGAGCCGAACTGTTCGACCAGAAAGGGCAGTTGCGCGACCGCGCCGGCGAGCGACGCCGGGCCGGCATAGAGCGTGTGCGCATCGCGCAGATCGACGACGATTCCCGTCACGATCATATGGAACTCGGCTTCGCTCATGTCGGCGGCGTGCGTGCGCAGCAGTTCTAGCGCCTGCACGGGATCGTTGGCGTAACCCGCGCGCTTCTGATGCAGATGACAGTACGCCCCGGCGATGACCGTCAGAAGCGCATCGACGATGACTTCGCGATCGGCGGCATCGAGCTGATCGCCGGATGCTGCCGGACGCCGCGCGTGAGTCGTCTTCACGAGACCCGCGCGCTCGGCGAGCAGCACGCCCATCTGCGCCTTCAATAACGATGATGTTCTCGTGGCCATGATTCGCTCGCGATGTCACGCATAGAACTTTTCGAGGCCATCGAGCAGGCCGCCGTGGAAGCCGCGTCCGACGAGCGAGGCGAAGAAGGCCGCGTCGTGTGCGAGCGGCTGGATCGGCGGCACGACGATCTCGCCGAGATTCTTCGGCAGCCCGCCGATAGGCAGCTTGCCGAGCGGCATGTCGAGCGCGAGCCGCAGACGAGGCGCTTCGCCCGCCATGCGCGCTGCCGCCGCCGCATTACCGGCGGCATCGATTTCCTTTTTCGGATCGGCGCGGACCTGTTCCAGGCGCGTCAGCACTTGCGCGAAACTCCACGGCTCGGAAGCATTGTCGAGTTTCGTCATCGACAGGACGCGCTTCGTTCCGGCGATTTTCAGTTCGGACGGAAACGTGGCCTTCGCGGCCTTCATGAGCTTCGCATTCCCGTAGCGCGCGCGTGCGCCGATGACCACCAGTTGCACGTCATTCTCGGTGGCGGCGAGCACGGTCGCGAACGGATCGGCGGAAGCCTTGGCCGCGATGACGACCACATCGCCGAGCGCATTCAGCTCAAGGCGTCCGGCCTGCACGTTCCAGGGACCGGCGATCGCGTCGCCGGGTTCGCAGGTGATCATGCGCACGAGATCGAAGGGCGTGAGGTTCCATCGCTCGCGTTTGCTCACCAGCGCGGCGACCTTGATTTCACCGAGCACATTGCGCGTGCCCGATGGCCCCCAGTCGGACCCGACGCACACGCGGATCTTTCTCGCCAGCGCGGACGGCACGCTGGTCGTGCTGCCATAGAGCCAGAGGTTCGAGAACGGCGACCAGACGACCGTGCCGGGATCGGTCCATGCATCGTAATCGCCGGGATTGAGCGCATTCGTGTGAATGGCGACGAAATCCTTCTGCAGGCAGCCGCACTTGCGCGCGCTCTGATACTCGTTGGCGGCGATGGAGCTCACCTGCCCTTCGGCGCAGTGATAGATGAAGCCCGCGCCCGCTTTCATCTGCGCGGATCGTTTCGCGAGGACTTCGGGCTTGACCGTCAATGTGGAGGCTAGCACGCGGTTCGACGAGATGGTTCCGCCGAAGGTCTCATCCTCGACGTTGCGCACCATCCAGCCGTCGAGCGGCCGGTTCTTCGGCGGCGAGCCCTGAATGCTCGTCGTGCCGCCGATGAGCGCGCGCACTTCGGCGTAGGCGAGCGACGCTTCGGGAGCGGCGGTGAGAAGCGCGTAAGCGGGCCAGGTGATGTCGCTTGCATAGGTGCTGGCGGACGGCCACGAGTCGTGATGCAGGAACGGTGTCGTGCGGCCGGGCTGGGTCCAGAGCGGCAGCGTCGCGTAGGCGAGATGGCTGTGAAGATCGACGAAACCGGGCAGCACGAGATCATCGCCCACATCGACGACGGCCGCTTTGTCGAAGCCGCTGCGCGGACCGGCTGCGTTGCCGCGCGTGACGCGCTCGATGCGCCCGTCGTCGCCGATCCACACCTTGCCGGCAAACGTACTCTTCTCGGACGTTCGCGCAAGCGGAACGATGCGGCCGGAAATCACCAGACTCACGCTGCCTCCCGGATATTTTTCGATACCTTATTGTCCCGAGGATAGTGGGCGTTTGCGCATTTCCCAAGAAGATTTCGGGCATCGAAATAAAGCCGTGCATATCTATAATCGATGCATCCGGCGAGGCGCGCGAAATTCAGCCGCGCTACCCTACGCCTTTTTCTGCGAGGTCAGCGCGATGCCGTCATCGACACCGACCGTGAAGCTCATCGTCGTCACCACGCTCGTCGGGCTGGGTGCGGGGCTCGGCGGCATGCTGCTCGCGTTGCTGCTGCACGAAATCCAGCACGTCGCGTTCGGCTACAGCCTCGATGCGCTCACTGGCGGCGAAAGCTTTCTCGTCGGCATCTCGGCCGCGTCGCCGCTGCGCCGTTTCATCGTGCTGACGCTGTGCGGCGTGATCGCGGGCGTCGGCTGGTGGTGTGTGCATCGCTTCGGCAAACCGCTCGTCAGCATCCGCCAGGCCGTCGATTCCGACGATCCGCGCATGCCGCCCGGTAGCACGATCGCGCATGCGCTCCTGCAGATCGTCACCGTGGCGATGGGCTCGCCGCTCGGCCGGGAAGTCGCGCCGCGCGAAATCGGCTCGCTGTGGGCAGGCTGGCTCGCGCACTACGCGAGGCTCACGCCCGCGCAGTCGCGCATCATGGTTGCGTGCGGCGCGGGCGCAGGACTCGCCGCCGTCTATAACGTGCCGCTCGGCGGCGCGGTCTTCGTGCTCGAAGTGCTGCTCTGCACGTTCGATGGCGTCATCGTCGCGGCGGCCTTCACCACCTCCGCAATCGGCGCGATCGTCGCGTGGATCGGGCTCGGCGACGGACATCAGTACCATCTGCCCGCCTTTGCGCTCGATGCACAGATGATCGTCTGGGCGATCGTCATGGGACCGGTGTTCGGCGTGGCCGCGTGGTGCTTCATGACGCTCGCGGGCGCCGCGCGCAAGCACGCGCCGCGCGGCAATGCGCTGCCTGCGCTGGCGGTCCTGAACTTCGCGCTGATCGGCGTGCTCGTCATCTATTTCCCGCAACTCGCGGGCAATGGCCGAGGCCCCGCCGGTCTTTCGTTCGACGATTCGCTCGGCTTCGCGCTCGCCGGCGTGCTGCTGATCCTGAAGGTGACAATCGAAGTCAGTTCGCTGCGCGCGGGCGCGCAAGGCGGCCTGCTCACGCCGAGCCTGACCAACGGCGCGTTGCTCGGCGTGGTCCTTGGCAGCGTGTGGAACGGCATCTGGCCCGGCACGCCGCTCGGCGCGTTCGCGGTGATCGGCGCGGCGGCGTTCCTCGGCCCGGCCATGCAGATGCCGCTGACGGCGCTCGTGCTGATGATCGAGTTCACGCGCTTCAATCACGACTTCCTGATCCCGACGGCGCTGGCCATGGCGGGCGCGTCGCTCGCGTATCGCGCGCTCGCGCGCTCGCGCATCGAACGTCCGTCGACCGCACCTGAACAGACGCTGCGGCGTCTCACCGATTGAGCGCCCGAACATCGCGACGAAGCTGCTGCTCTCACAGTCAAGCTGGTCCGCGACGTATCAGCGGTGATGGCGCCGGCCTCGACGGCCGCATTGAGCGCGAGGATATTGGTCTGAAACGCGATGCCTTCGATCACGCCGATGATGTCGGCCATGTGCGACAAAGCCTGCGCGATGCTCCGCATGGTCGCCACCACATTATTGACCGTGTCGCCGCCCTGAGTCGCGTCGCCGAATGCTTTCGTCGCCGCGTGCGTGCCCTCGGCGGCGTTGTCGGCATTCTTCGCGACGGTGCTCGCGAGTTCTTCCATGCTCGCCGCCGTCTCTTCGTTTCTTCGAGCGATGCGGCCTGCGACTCCGTGCGCTTCGACAGATCGACGGTGCCTTGCGCGATCTCGCTGGCCGCTTCGGCGATCGCCACGCTCGATGACTGAATGCCGAGAACGATCGTGTTCAGACGCGCGCGCGATCGTTTTGAGCGAGACCATCAGGCTGTCGGGGGGTGGCACGCCGATCTTTCGTTTCTTGCTCGCTCGGCACGCATAAACACAGCTGTCCGCGTGCCGTGCCGCCCGGCCCCCGACCGGATTCGCCGACATGCGCGCTGCGTGTGACGAGTTGCTGATCGCGCGGCAGCCGCCAAAGGCTGAGAGCGAGGCGACGGAGAACATAACGCGAGCGCCTGTGATTCCGTTTAAGAATTCTCCGGTAGCGGGCCTGTCGTTGGCTTAAATCGCTAAGCCTCCGGAACGGCTCGCTGCGGCGTACATAGGCACGATGTTCGTGTCACGACTGATCGCACCTGAGCGCGTTGGTATGCTCCAATCATTCCCACTCTGATGCCGACCAACTGAAACCAAAAGCGACCAGACAAGCCCTATATTCATTGGGAGTTCGTGAAAGATGTACGTGGTGGAGAGCTTACATCAAGCATTTCGGACTGCGAAGATGCGAATCCGCAGGATCGCGTCGCGCATACCAATCTTACAGAAGGTTTCGTCCAATGCGTTGTAGGCAATCGGCGACCGCGTATCCATCGACAGGCTTACTGAGAAAACACACGGCGCCTGCGTCGAGCGCCTGACGCCGGGCGTCGTCCGAAGCGAATGCTGTAATAAAAATCAGTGGCAAGCCCGGCTTTAACTCGCGCACCCGTCGTTGAAGTTGCAGGCCGGACATGCCGGGCATGTGAAGATCGGTGACGATGCACGCAAGGCCTTCGAGCGAGTCACCGCTGAGAAACGATTCCGCCGACGGATAGAGGCTGACCTCCCAGCCCAGCGAGCGCAAGAGGCTTGAGGAGGCGACGCGGACAGACTCGTCGTCATCGATCACTGAAACTCTGGATGGCGATAACAAGGACGTTTTCCTCGACGGTGTGTGTGATTGGCGGCACTCGTAGTGGTCCCGCTCCGATGAGGACGAGCTTACGCGGGCGAAGCCGTCCGCGAAAGCATATTAAGGTATAGCGCTGAAGCGACCCAGCTCGTGACCAACTACGCGCGCAGCGCTTCCCTGTCTCGTCGGGCGCTCTCACTTTCAGTCACGAACGTCGCGAACAGTCGAGACGAACCTCAACTCGCGCGTCGGACCTTGATTGTCGACGCATTTACGCAGAGGTGAGCATTCACTCTACCCTTTCCCAGTCAGGGAGAAGTCGGTCAATACAGACCCTGGTCGCGGCGAAACTACGTGCAATGGGCTGACGGAATTCATTTCTGGCTAACGTCTGCGTGGGATCCCCCAGATTGGCTCAGCACTCAAATCAGTGCAGCGGGACGTGGCATAGGTGGAGGTTCAAACGCTCCAGATCTGCGCCTGTACTGCCTTTCCGACCCTATACGGAGAGATGAGAACGCCGAATGCAAGTCTGATGGCGCAGAGCGTTCCAAGATCGTATCGTGAGTCCATTCGGAGGAGGTGCGCCGAAAGGGCCGCCTCTCGCCATGCGAGCTAAGTTCGCGCGTCGCCCGATGCGCTCCCCGGGCGCCTTCATTCGGAAAGGATGCATCGGACCAACGGCAAAACTGCGCTGGACTTTGCTGCAATCGCGCGTCTACCGCTCGCCCACCTTTCAAACGGACCAGCACCATGTGGATTGTCAAACTGGCCCTGCGACGGCCCTATACGTTCATCGTTCTCGCGGTGCTCCTCTTCATTTTGGGGCCGCTCGCGATCCTGCGCACGCCCACCGACATCTTTCCGAACATCGACATTCCGGTCGTCAGCATCGTCTGGTCGTACAACGGCTTCTCGGCGGAAGACATGGCCAAGCGCATCACATCGAACTACGAGCGCGCGCTGACCACCGATGTGGACGATATCGAGCACATCGAATCGCAAGCGCTCAACGGCGTTTCTGTCGTGAAGATCTTTTTTCATCCGGGCGCGGATATCAATCGCGCCATTGCGCAGGCGGCGTCCAATTCGGCATCGATTCTTCGCGTGCTGCCGCCGGGCACGCTACCGCCGAACATCATCACGTACAACGCTTCGACCGTTCCGGTGCTGCAGCTCGGTCTTTCCAGCAAGACGCTGCCCGAACAGACGCTTTACGATCTCGGCAACAGCTTCATCCGCACTCAACTCGCAACGGTTCAGGGCGCCGCCGTGCCCTTGCCTTACGGCGGCAAGATCCGTCAGATCATGGTCGAGCTGGATCCGGCAAAGCTGCAGGCGAAAGGCCTTGCGCCCGTCGACGTGGTCAATGCGGTCAACGCGCAGAATCTGATACTGCCGGGCGGGACCGCGAAGATCGGCACGCGCGAATACAACGTCGAGATGAACGGCAGCACGCAGACCGTCGCGGCATTGAACGACCTGCCGATCAAGACCGCGAAGGGCGACGTCATCTATGTGCGCGACGTCGCGCATGTGATAGACGGCTTCGCACCTCAGACCAACATCGTGCGGTCCGACGGCAAGCGCGCGGCGCTGCTTCAGGTCGAGAAGACCGGCAGCGCATCGACGCTGACGATCATCGGTCAGGTCAAGGCCATGCTTCCCAAAATCGCAGCCGGCCTCCCCAAGGCGCTCAAGATCACGCCGCTCTCCGATCAGTCCGTATTCGTGAAGTCCGCGATCTCGGGAGTCGTGCGGGAGGCACTGATCGCGGCCTGCCTCACCGCCGTGATGATCCTGCTGTTCCTCGGGAGCTGGCGCGCGACGCTCATCATCGCGGTGTCGATTCCGCTCGCGGTGCTTACATCGCTGATCGCGCTAAGTGCGCTCGGTCAGACGCTCAACATCATGACGCTCGGCGGGCTTGCGCTCGCGGTCGGCATTCTCGTCGACGATGCGACCGTGGCAATCGAGAACATCACGCATCATCTTGAGAACGGTGAGCCGCTGCACGGCGCGATCCTTAATGGGTCCGGCGAGATCGCAGTGCCGACCTTCGTCTCGACGCTTTCAATCTGCATCGTCTTCGTGCCGATGTTCCTGCTTTCGGGCGTCGCGCGCTATCTCTTCGTGCCGCTCGCCGAAGCCGTGATCTTCGCGATGTGCGCGTCGTACTTCTTTTCGCGCACGCTCATTCCGACGCTGGCGATGTATCTGATGCGCGCGCCATCGAAAACGAGCAAGGCGGTGCGTGGCATCGGCGGTGCACTGACGCGCTTCCAGTCGGCGTTCGAAAATCGCTTTGAAGCTTTACGCGCACGCTATCGAGACGTGCTGCAACGGGCCATCGACAACCGACGCCGCTTCGTGCCGCTCTGGATCGCGCTGTGCCTCGCATCTCTCGTGCTGGTGCCATTCGAAGGACGCGACTTCTTCCCGTCCGTCGATACCGGCGAGATTCGCCTGCATCTGCGCGCGCCAACCGGAACGCGCATCGAAGAGACAGCGCGCATCACCGATGAGGTAGAAGCGAAAATCCGCAGCTTAATTCCCGCGAACGAACAGGCCGCAGTGCTCGACAACATCGGCGTGCCGGTGAGCGGCATCAACCTGACATACGATTCGTCGGACCCGATCGGCCCCGAAGACGCTGACATCCTTATCACGCTCGCGCCGAAACACCAGCCGACCGAGCTGTACGTCTCGAAGCTGCGAAATGTGCTGAATGCTTCGTTTCCCGGTGTGAGCTTCGCTTTCCTGCCCGCGGATATCGTCAGCCAGATTCTCAATTTCGGCCTGCCCGCGCCGATCGACGTGCAGATCGTCGGCAACAGGCTCGATGAGAACCGCGCGGTCGCGAATCGTCTGCTCGATGAAATGCGCGGCGTGCGGGGTCTCGTCGATGCGCGCATTCAGCAACCTGGCGACGAACCGACCATCAACGTGAACGTCGATCGAACGAAGGCCATGCAGGCGGGGCTCACACAGCGCGACGTCGCACAGAACCTGCTGATCGCGTTAAGCGGCAGCTCGCAGACGACGCCAAACTTTTGGCTTGATCCGAAGAACGGCGTGAGTTATCCGCTGATGGCGGAAGTGCCGCAATGGGACATTCATTCCTTGCAATCGCTCGCGAACATCCCGGTTACGACCAAGAACGTGTCGCTCAATCCGCAGAATCAACTCGGCACGCTCGGCACCACCTCGCGCAGCGAGCAGGAGGCCGTAGTCTCACACTACAACGTGCAGCCCGTGCTGGATATCTTCGCGTCGACGCAGTATCGCGATCTCGGCGGCGTCGCCGCGGACGTGACCAAGCTCGTCGACGCCGAGCGCGCGCACCTGCCGCCCGGCTCGTCTATCGTGATTCGCGGTCAGGTGCAGTCGATGAGCGAATCGTTCAGTGGCCTGGGCCTCGGGCTCGTATTTGCCATTGCCCTCGTCTATCTGCTGATGGTCGTGAATTTTCAGTCGTGGATCGATCCGCTCATTATCATCAGCGGCCTGCCGGGTTCGATGGCGGGCATCGCCTGGATGCTCTTCGTCACGCAGACGACGCTCTCCGTGCCCGCGCTTACCGGCGCAATCCTGTGCATCGGCATTGCGACGGCAAACAGCATTCTCGTCATCAATACCGCGCGCGACGCACTGCTCGGCGGCGCGCCACCGCTCGCCGCCGCGCTCGATGCCGGCTTCAACCGATTCCGCCCCGTGCTGATGACCGCGCTCGCCATGTTGATCGGCATGATGCCGATGGCACTCGGCCTCGGCGACGGCGGCGAACAGAACGCGCCGCTCGGCCGCGCAGTGATTGGCGGCCTCGCCATCGGCACCCTGTCCACGCTCATATTCGTGCCGGTGGTGTTCGGCATGGTGCACGGCTGGCTGGCGAAGCGTCGCACGAACCGGCCCGGATCTGCCGAACTCCCCCCAAGCATCGAATGAGGACCTCGAATGGAATCGCCCACTCCCACGCGGCTGCGCCCGATCCCTGCCGCGATCGCCGGACTCGTCGCGATCATGCTCGTCGCCGGCATCATGCCCCGGCTGCATGCGCGCGCCGCGCAGACACATCAGATTGACGAGCAGCGCGAGCCGATCGTCTCGACGATCTCGCCGAAGCAGGCGCCCGCGACGCAGGAACTGCTTCTGCCCGCATCCGTGATGCCCTGGGCCGATGCTTCGATCTATGCACGCACAAGCGGCTATGTGCGGCAGTGGTACGCGGACATCGGCACGCACGTGAAGGCCGGACAGCTCCTTGCGAGCATTGAGACGCCCGAGCTCGACGCGCATCTTCAGCAAGCCCGCGCCGATGCTGCGATGGCAGAAGCCGACTATCGCTTCGCGAGCAGCACGGCCTCGCGCTGGCAGACGATGCTTCAGACGCAATCCGTCTCGCAGCAGGACGCCGATGCGAAGACCAGCGACAGCGACGCGAAGCGCGCCGCGTTGCAGTCGAAGCAGGCGGATGTCACGCAGCTTCAGGAGATGGTGTCGTACCAGAAAGTGACCGCGCCATTCGATGGCGTGATCACCGTGCGCAACATTGACATCGGCTCGCTCGTGACGGCGGGCGGCGCGCCGGGCCTGGCAGGCATGCGCGGAGAGTTGATGCATATCGAGCAGACGGACCGCCTGCGCGTCTTCGCCGATGTGCCTCAGGACGATGCGGCAAGCGTGCAGCCGGGCGCTGCGGTCTATCTCACGTCGCAGCAATATCCGGGGCGCCGTTTCACGGCGACCATCGCGCGCAGCGCAGGCGCGATCGATCCTGTGAGCCGCACGTTGCACGTCGAGGCCGATATCGACAACCGGGATGGTGCGCTGATGCCGGGCGCCTACGCGGAGCTTCATCTCTCGCTTCCGAACTCCTCGCCCGGACTCCAGCTTCCGGCGAGCGCGCTCCTGTTCCGGCCCGCTGGCGTGACCGTCGCGGTACTGGGCAGCGACGGCAAGGCAAAGCTGAAGCAGGTCACCATCGGACGTGACTTCGGAGTCTATGTCGAGATCGCGACGGGACTCCAGCCGGCCGATCGCGTGATAGACAACCCAGGCGATTCGATTCGCGACGGCGAAGCCCTTCGTACGAACAGCAAAACGTAAGTGGACACACATCATGCTCGATCTCTCTGCGGCGCCCTTCCGCGCGGTGCTTGCCGTGTGCCTCGCAGGCACCTTAGGCGCCTGCTCTACACTGCCACGCTACAGTGCGCCTGCTGTCGACGTTCCCGCGCACTATTCAGCCGCCCAGCCGTCGGCCGGGTGGACGGTCGCGTCACCCGGCGATAGTACGCCGCGCGGCCCCTGGTGGACCGTATTCGGTGACCGCGAGCTCGACCAGCTTGAAGAGCGGGTCGATGTTTCGAACGAAACCGTGAAGAAGGCAGTCGCGCAATTGGAGGCAGCACGCGCGATCGTAGCTTATCAGCGTGCGGGCTACGCACCGACGGTGAGCGCAGGCGTTTCACAGGAGCGCTTTCGCACGTCGCAGAATCTTCAGCATCGGGCTCTCGCGGGAAAGACGATTCCCGACTATTCGGCGGGGCTTGTCACCAGCTGGGAGCCCGATCTCTTCGGCCGGGTGAAGGACGCCACCGCGCAGGCCAGCGCCAGCTCGCAGGCAGGCCAGGCTGATCTCGAAGCCGTGCGGCTATCGGTCACGAGCGAACTCGCCGCCGATTACTTCGAGTTACGTTCGCTCGATCGTCAGAAGCAGTTGCTCAACGACACTGTGACCGCCTACGGGTCCTCGCTGGGCATCCTCCAGCAGCAGCTTGACGATGGCGCCGTCGATGCCTCCGCCGTCGCGCAGGCGCAAACTCAACTCGAAAGCGCCCGCACGCAGGACAGCGACATCGACGTGAGGCGCACGCACATGCAGGACGCCATCGCGACGCTGTGCGGCGTGCCGGCGTCTTCGTTCACTCTTCCGTCCAAGACGTGGTCGATCACACTCCCGGACATTCCGGCAGGAGTGCCGTCCGAACTGCTTGAACGCCGCCCCGACATAGCCGCGGCAGAGCGCCGGGTCGCGGCCGCCAATGCGCAGATTGGTGTTGAACGTGCGGCCTTTTATCCCGATCTCACGCTTACGGCATCGGCGGGACTGGAGAGTACATTTTTCGCGCCGTGGCTCACAGCATCGAGTCTGTTCTGGTCGCTCGGGTCTCAACTGACGGGCACGCTATTCGACGGCGGCCGCCGCGAGGCCACGCTCGCCAAGGCGAACGCTCAATACGAAGGAGCCGTCGCCGATTACCGGCAGACGGTACTCACGGCCTTTCAGGAAGTCGAGGACAGCCTCAACACGCTGAACACACTGGCGCAGGAGGCGCAGAGCCAGCAGCGAGCGACGGCCGCCGCCGAGCTCTCACTGAGGCTCGCGACGAACCGCTATCACGCGGGGGCAGTTGACTATCTGGAGGTCGCCAGCGCGCAGACCATCGCGCTCGAAAACCAGCGCAACGGCGAGACGATCGACGCGCGCCGACTGAATGCTAGCGTTCAACTGCTCAAGGCGCTAGGAGGCGGCTGGGATCGCACGGCGCTGCGCGACCCGGAGACCGCAAAGCGATAACACCGTTGTAAATACAGCTTTGCGACGTGAGACCGACGAAGGCCGCGAACTGTCGTGACCTCGAGCGCGCACTCATTGGACTTCGCAGTCGTCTTAGGCTGTCCGGGAGGCGTATTGGCCACCTAGTATCAATAAGGCAGGGCGTTTGCCAAGCGTCTCCGACGGTGCAAACCCCCAATTAGTAAATTGGCGCGCCCTACGCCGAGTTGCCACTCATCGATCAGCGGGGGTCATATACCAAAGAATGACACGGCTGTATCGACGGCGGATGGCGCGAAGTTCCGGAGCTACGATTCGTTCACCGGCAGGCTCGCCGGCTCTCGATCGGCCCGGTCCAGCTCATCCTTATAGCGGGCAATGCTTTGTTCCAGTTGCTCCATGCGAGCCGGAAGCTTGCGGCCGGCAAAGTTCTTGTCACGGTTGTTGACCGCCCTAAATTTGCTGCCGTCGATAGCAACGGTCGCGTCTGCGAATAGCTTCAACCGGCGGCAAAGCAACACGACTCGCGACAGACTTTGCAGATCGCAACGCCGTTGTCCTTCCGAAAGTCCGCGATGGTCTTGAAGTCAGGCGCCAGCCGGCCTGTCAACCAGATCAGTTCGAGATTCCGTCGCGCATCCCGCTCAAGGCGGCGACTCGATTGAATTCGATTCAAGTACCCGTAGATGTAAAGCTTGAGCAAGGTCGACGGATGATATGCCGGTCTGCCCACCAACGAGGGCGAGGCTCGCTCGAAGCCAAGACCTATCAGGTCAAGCTCCGTACGGCGTTATCGGCATCGACGTAATCGTCGGGACACTCAGGTAGCAGTGCAACTTGATCTCGCGCCGCGCCTTCAATAAATCGCTTCATGGGCCACCGTCGAAAGACCCGTTGACTAACTATAGGCAACCAACGCGTTTTTATACAGCCTCGACCCCAAGCAGACCTTCGATCCGGCGAGTGTCGAGCGGCGGATGTCCGATGCATAGCCGCCCTCCAACTGCGCTCCCTCGCATAGACGCGCCTGCCTAGGAAAGGCCTGCGGCGAAGACCGCTACCTGGTTAGCAGAATCAAGATTGTCAATTGATGTTGATGCGCGCTCACATGATTGCACTAATCTGCCAAGGTACGAATTCGTTCTGTCCATAGCCGTGCCGCTCACTGCGAGAACGGGTCCCCGAGGCGACATCTAGCAGCAATTCGAAAAGGACTCGACCCAGTTGCTCGATCGTCGCTCGTCCTTCCAACACTTCTCCGCAGTTCAGGTCTATATCATCGGACTGTCGTTGCCACAGAGCCGTGTTGGTCGCGAGCTTGACCGACGGCGTGGGCGCGCAGCCGTAAGCTGAACCACGCCCCGTGGTGAAGCAGATCAGGTTCGCACCGCCTGCTACCTGGCCCGTTGCCGACACTGGGTCGTAGCCCGGCGTGTCCATAAAAACAAGGCCACGCGCCGTGATCGGCTGGGCGTACTCGTACACTTCGGTCAAATTGGTGGAACCGGCTTTCGCGATGCCTCCCAGCGATTTTTCAAGAACGGTCGTCAAGCCACCTGCCTTGTTGCCCGCAGACGGATTGTTGTTGATCTGCGCCCCTTGCCGATGCGCATAGGCTTCCCACCACTTGATGCGATCAATCAGCTTCCGGCCCACCTCGGGCGTTTCGGCGCGGCGCGTCAGTAAGTGCTCCGCGCCATAGATTTCGGGCGTCTCCGAGAGAATCGCGGTGCCGCCGTGTTGCACCAGCAGATCGACGGCAGCGCCGAGCACCGGATTGGCGGTAATGCCCGAATACCCGTCGGACCCTCCGCATTGGAGACCGACTGTGAGATGACTTGCACTGACCGACTCTCGCCTTACGTTGTTTGCTTCTGGCAACATGCGCCGAACCAGTTCTATTCCCTTCGCGATCGTCAAGGTGGTCCCACCGCTGTCTTGAATCGTGAACGTTCGCAAGCGGTCGTGTTCTCGGAGTCCCTGCGTCTCCAGAAGTCGCGGGATTTGATTCGTTTCACAACCGAGACCCACGACCAGCACGCTTGCGAAGTTCGGATGGCATGCATAGCCGCCGAGCGTGCGCTGCAAAATCGCAAGACCGTCGCCCTCCGAATCGATTGCGCAACCGGAACCGTGTGTGAGCGCCACGACGCCATCAACATTCGGGAACGCGGCTAGTTCCTCTGGATGAATGTCGCGGCGAAAATGATCAGCAATGGCTCGCGCAACCGTGGCCGAGCAATTTACCGAGGTAAGGATCCCGATGTAGTTGCGTGTGGCAACTCGGCCGTCTGCGCGCACAATGCCTTGAAATGTTGCGGGCTCGTTCGAGCGTACAGTCTGACGCGCGGCCTGACCGAACGCGTAGTCCCGCGCAAAGTCGCCCATAGCGAGGTTGTGGGTGTGTACATGCTGCCCCGCGCGAATCGGCTGACTGGCAAAGCCGATTACCTGGCCATAGCGGTGCACCGCCTCACCCTGCCCGATGTCCCGTGTCGCCACTTTGTGCCCGGGCGGGATCAGTCCTGAGACTGTCACCGCTTCCTTGTCAATCACCGTACCGGACACAAGCTGTTCGAGTGCGATAACGACATCGTCGGCAGGATTGAGCCGTATGACACGAGCCGACATCGACGCGGCGGATCGGGCGGACGTGTCGGCAATATTCAACGACATGGCACTACTCCTACGTTTCTCACGGTAACAGCGGGTCGCGCCTAGCCACATGGGGCTCGCGAGACGCGCCGTGAAGCGGTTGACAGACGACGTTTAACCGCTTAGCCAGCGCTCCAGGGTGTTTTGCAGCGCGTGTACTCGAGTTGATAAAGCGTCGTGTCCGGCGTTGTTGCGCCGGGCCGGGGCAATGCCGCCAGTCCCGAAACGAAGCGGTCCACGGCTGAACGCGCATAGTCCGCCCGGCACCCTTCGACTAACACGATCCACGTGGGTACCTGCGTGCCTTCTGAGCGCGCCTTCTTCTCCGCCGTTTCCACCTTGCTGACCGCTTCGTCAGCAAGGCACAGGTGCACGCCCGTGATACCTGGCAGATCCACGAGCGGCGGCAGCACGCGCTGACGCAAACCCTTCACGACCTCTGCCCGGGCATCCGAAGGCACGTCGAAGCGCACCGTCATGAGATAGGCACCCTGCCCAACGCCGTCCGAATAGGCGACGTGACAGATCGAGCGTGCGACGCTCCGGAAAGAGGCGACGACCTGCTTGGTCCACGGCGTCGGCGTATTCAGCCGAGAAAGGTAGTCTTGCGCGCCGAGCACCTCGACGGTGTCGGCCTCGTACAGATTGAAGTACTCCGGACCTGCATCCATTGCTATGAAGCGCCGACCGCGCCTGAACCCAGGGATGCCCGCTCGTTCGGGCATGTGCTCGCGGTTGTGCCACTCGTAAAAATCATCTTTCGCTTCCGGCAGCAGGTCATGCCAGATTGCGACGACGCCCGTTCCAGCAAGGCTCATATCTCCTCCCTTTTTAAAAATAGAATCGTCTTACAGTGCCGATGGATATTCGCCGCGGCCCCAGGCCGCGCCAAGAGACTCTGCGTACTGCACGACCTTTTGGGTCTGCGCGCCGAGTCCGCTGCCGCCGAGCGTCATGGTGTCGCCGGGTTTGAGAAAGACTGGCGGCTTCTGACCGAGGCCTACGCCGGGAGGCGTGCCCGTAATGACCACGTCGCCAGCCATCAAAGGCATGAAGCGGCTGAGATACGCCACGATATGCGCGACGTTGAAAATCATCGTGCGCGTGTTGCCGGTCTGACGGCGCGTACCGTTCACGTCGAGCCACAGGTCGAGCGCCTGCGGATCGGGAACTTCGTCGCGCGTCACGAGCCACGGACCAAGCGGAGCGAACGAAAATCCGCTCTTACCCTTGGTCCACTGGCCTTCGCGTTCGAGCTGATAGGCGCGTTCGGAAACATCATTCGCGAGGCAGTAGCCCGCCACGTGCTCCAGCGCGTCGGCTTCGTCGATTTGCCACGCGGGTTTGCCGATCACCACGCCGAGCTCCACCTCCCAATCCAGCTTTTGTGCGTCTGAGGGCAAGACGACCGGGTCGTTGGGGCCGCTGATGGAGCCCGTGTGCTTGTTGAACACCACAGGCTCGAGCGGTATCGGCGTGTCGGTTTCAGCAGCATGATCGGAGTAGTTCAGACCAATGCACACGAGATTACGGACATTGCCGACGCAAGCGCCGAGACGCGTCCCTGCCTTAACGACAGGTAAACGACTCAGATCCAGTTCGCTCAGCTTTGCAAGGCCGACTGGTGAGACGGTCGTTCCGTCAATGTCGTTCACGATGCCGGTAAGATCGCGGATCGCGCCGCTCGAATCGATGATACCGGGGTGCTCTTGACCAGGCGGGCCGAAACGGACGAGACGCATCTAGTACTCCTCTCAAAACAGTAAAGTAAGTGGTAATGTGCCGAGCTCGCCGAAGCCGATACGCAGCTCGCGACCGACTGGCAATTCCAGAACGCCCGCGTAAGACCCGGTGATTACGGCTTGGCCTGCGTACAGTCCGAGGCCGCGGACGCGAACGAAATTGGCGAGCCATACGATCGGCGCGAGCACGCCCCGATCGGGGTGGCGTCCCGCCAAGGTGACCGCTTCTTCCCCGACTCCGCTCAGACTGACGTTGAATTCCGCGGGGAGATCAGCCGGCGTGGCGCCATCGAGGAGCCTAACGCGGGGTCCGAGAACCAGGCCCGCGTTAAACAGCCCGTCTGCCAGTAGTTCAGGGAACGTCAGCTCTTCGGGATGCGCATAGCGGCTGCCCAGCAGTTCGAGCGCGACGTGCGTGTCCCCAAGAGCGTCGAGCACTTCGGCTTCGCCATAGGCTTCACGCCGTGGCGGCAGATCGCGGTCCAGTAGGCAGGCCAGTTCTGGTTCTGCCCTTACAGAGCCACGCGGAGACCCGCGCATGCGACATGCAAGGCCTCGATGAATATCAGCGTCGTAGATCGGAGCGGCGATGACTTTGCCCGGGCGCGGAAGCGCGCATTTCCATGCGCCAGTCCGCCGCCCTAGTTGTCGGCTGACCTCTTGCTGGATCGCGAAACCGTCGTCCACATTCGCAGGCTGTAGCTCGACGGGCAGTCTCTCGACGAGCGCGCCTTTTTGGCGCGCTGTCACAAGAAGGCGTGCTGCCTGTTCGCGCGGACTGGCGATTGCCTCGGCGGCCTGTGCTGGGGCTGTCATCTTCAAGCCGCCTCACTTACGTTAGCCTCAACGCTCCGGCGCGGCCATACCGCACCTAGCTTCGAAGCCGCTTCTTTCAACAACGTGTAGAAGTCGTCATAACGCTCGGGCTGAACGCGCATTACGGGTCCAGCAATGCTCATCGTGCCGACCACCGTACCGTCGGTCAACGACTGCACGGGCACCGCCAACGCGGCAACGCCAGGCTCGGCTTCTTCTACAACAAGCCCATAGCCGCGCTGCCGAGTCAGTTCCAACTCCGGAATCAACTGCTCGACGCCGGTGATCGCCTTAGGGCCAGAGGCGCGGGTGGCTGCTTTTCCGAGTCCCCCGCGCAATGCATATTCGACCGCCCGGTCGTTTGGCATCGACGCCAGCCACACCTTGCCGTTCGCCGTTGTATGCAAGGTAATCGGGCTATCCATTGACGGCGAATACATGAGGCCCGGTGCCGCGCCTTGGGAGGACGCCAGCCACGCGAGCGTCCCTTCGCTGACTACGGTCAGGCGAACCAATTCTCGGCATTGCGCGGCCACCTCATCGAGGATCGGCTGCACCAGGCCCGGCAGGCCAAGCCCATGCAAATACCGCTGACCGAGCAGGGACAACTTCAGAGTCAGACGGTATTGGGATGTGTGTTCATCCTGTTCAGCCCAGCCCTGCTCGCACAACTGCGCAAGCACTCGATGGGCGGGGCCCTTCTCCAACTCGAGCTCGGCGGCGATGTCGGACATTCGCATCCAGCGCGCCTCACGTGCGAGCAACTCGATCGCTTGCAGCGACCGGTCAACTGCTCCCTTGACAACTCTCATGATTTGCGTAACATCCTTCCTATTGGAACGGTGTTACAACAATAGACCAGCAACACCGGAAAGTCAATCACCCATGGAGACAGGCATGAACGCAAAGGCACCGGCTAAGCCTCACGGCAAGCGCCAGTCGAAGATCGCAGCCGCTAGTGGCTGGATCGGCTCGGCGCTCGAGTACTACGACTTTTTCATCTACGCGACTGCGGCGTCATTGCTGTTCCCGCAGCTGTTCTTTCCCTCAAACAATCCAACGGTAGGCATCGTCGCTTCCCTGGCGACCTTTGGCGTCGGCTATGTCGCACGACCCATAGGGGCAATGGTGCTCGGGCACATCGGCGACCGCCACGGACGCAAGACGGTCTTGATCTTCTGCATGCTCTTAATGGGCGTCGCAACGATGTGTGTTGGCCTCTTGCCCACCTATCAGCAGATCGGCATCTGGGCGCCAGTGCTGCTCGTCATCCTGCGGCTCATTCAAGGATTCGCAGTCGCCGGAGAGATGTCCGGCGCCAGCTCCATGATTCTCGAACATGCGCCGTTCGGACGGCGTGGCTACTTCGCAAGCTTTACCCTTCAAGGGGTGCAGGCAGGGCAACTCCTCGCGGCAGGCGTCTTCTTACCGCTCGCCCACTTCATGCCGAAGGATCAGTTTGCTTCCTGGGGTTGGCGCATTCCGTTTCTGCTGAGCGTCGTCGTGATCATCGCGGGCTACATCATTCGGCGCGAGGTCGATGAAACCCCCGCGTTTTCTGAAGAACAGGCACACGGAGAGGTTCCTCCCTCTCCGGTCATCGAGGTCCTGCGCGAGAGTTGGGGCGATGTCTTGCGCGTTGTCGGCATGGCACTTGCCGCGGTCACCGCGCTTCTAGCGACCGTGTTCGGTGCTACCTATGCAGTCCAGCCGGCGTATGGCATTGGCTTTCCTGCCGCCGTTTTTCTGTGGGTGCCGGTGCTTGGCAACCTTTGCTCCGTAATATTGATCCCCCTCGTTGGCAACCTCTCGGACAAGATTGGTCGCAGGCCCCCGGTTCTGGTCGGCGTCTTGAGCTCCGGGGTCCTTGCTTTCGGCTACCTGTACGCCATCAGCATCCACAGTATCTGGCTCTCACTGGTCTTTTCCATGCTCATGTGGGGCGTCGCTTACCAAGGCTTCAACGGCGTGTTCCCGAGTCTCTTCCCCGAACTGTTCCGCACGCGCGTGCGTGTCACCGGCATGGCGATTGGACAAAACGTCGGGACGACTTTGTGTGCCTTGCTGCCGTCGCTTTTCGTCGCGGTCGCGCCCCCCGGGTCCTCCAACATCCCGTTGAAGATCGGCTTTCTCACGTTCGGCATCTGCCTGGTCGCAGCGTTTGCGGCGTTCACTACCCGGGAAACCTACCGCATCCGCCTCGCCGATCTGGGCGACCGCAACGCGATTCCCGTACCGAAGGCCGAATATGAGCGTCTACGCAGCGAAGCCATAACCTCGGCTAGCAAGGATGCCGCTGAACCCGAGTTTGCCAGTAAGGTGCGGTCTTAAGCAGCCGCCAGCCGCCTGCTCGCCGTAATCAGCGCGTGGGCGCAACGCAGGCTCGACATCACTGCAAAGGTGCACTTCGGCGCCGTATGCCGGTTCGAATGTGCACGAATTGACCTTCGTCCTAGATCGAACATCAAACCGAAATGCAATCACATATCTCAGGTACAACGCGCCTCTACGGTTTGGTAGGCGACCCGCTGAGTTCCGCGAAGTCGCCACAACTGTTGAACCGGCTGTTTCTCGAACAGCGCGCCGATGCGGCTTGCGTTCCTTTCTGGGTCAAGGCAGATAACCTCTCGGCCTTCGTTAGCGGAGCACGAGCGATGGGCAATCTGTCCGGCATGCTGGTCACGATGCCTCATAAACAACGGATGCTCGCATTTGTCGACGAGCTGGATTCGACTGCTCGCGAGGTCGGCGCGCTCAACGTCATCCGCTGCGAACCGGATGGTCGCTGGGTCGGCGCGATATCCGATGGCATCGGCTGCGTTCTTGGGATGCAGTGGGAAGGCAACCATCCGGCGAATAAGTCGGTGCTTCTCGTCGGCGCAGGAGGCGCGGGTAGAGCGATCGCATTTGCCGTCGCTTACGCAGGCGCTAGCAAGCTGACGATCTCCGATGTCGACGAGCACCGTGCCAGGGATCTTGCGGCGTCTGTCGCCGCCGAAACGGGTCGTGCTGTGCATTCAGGGCCATCCGATCCGGATGGTTTCGAGGTCGTGATCAATGCGACGCCGCTCGGCATGAAAGCAAGCGACGCCATGCCAGTTGATCCGGAGCGGCTCGCACCGGGCACTATCGTGGTAGACATCATTAATGCGGCCGAGCCGACGCCGCTGCTCCGAGCCGCGCAGGCACGTGGATGCCGTACCCAGGACGGCGGTCCAATGCATCAAGGACAGGCGTTATACGCACTGCGCTTTCTCGGGTTCGATTACCGCCCTGAAGGCCGAGCCGGGGTGGACGTCGGCGCGACGTGAGCAGCGTAGCAGCCACGCACGGCCCCAGTCGCGAAAAGCGGCCGAATTAAGTCAGTTGTTACCCCTTCAATCAAGAACGGGCGGAATCTACGAAGGAGAACATGTATGAAAGTTGCCTTGTTGGAGGTGAGCCACTGGCATGTCCCGCTGTATCTTGATGCGCTCGAAGCGCCCGGGATCGAGGTGGTTGCCGTCTCCGATGCGCAGCAAGCGAAGGGCGAAGCGATCGCTGCACGCTTCGGATGCAAGCTTTACTCGTCGGCCTACGAGTTACTTGAGCGCGAGAAGGTCGATTTCGCTTTCGTGTTCGGGCGGCACTCCGAGATGCCTGCGCTTGCCGAGGCCGTAATTGCGCGGAACATTCCGTTTGCGTTAGAAAAGCCGTGCGGCGTCAACATGTCTCAAGTCACCCGGCTTCGCACGCTGACCGAAGAAGCGAATCTTTATTGCGCGGTGCCGCTAATCTTCCGAATGAGCGAGTTGCTCGGGTCACTTGGAGAAGCGGAGGGACGCATACCATCCGACTTTAACTACATGTCATTTCGTTTCGTTGCTGGACCGCCGAGTCGATACGAAGCATCAGGCTCCGGTTGGGCAGTCAACCCCGTTTATTCCGGCGGTGGATCCACTATCAACCTGGCGACACACTTCATCGATTTTTTCCGGCTGCTCACAGGCAAGGAGGTTGCCCGTGTCTCGGCCGTCATGAACGCAAGAACGCATCGAGGCGCCGTAGAAGACTATTCGCTTGTGACCATGCAGACCGAAGATGGCGTGATCGGCCTTATCGAGACGGGATACAGCTTTCCCAGTACCGCCGACGAGCAGCGCGAATTTTCCTTCACTTTTTCTTCGGACCGTATGTACGCGAAGTCTGGCCCGGACAGAATCGAGTTCCGCGACCGGAATCAGCTTTCGGCAGGTACGCGAAGCCGCCGACTCCAGCTCGAGACTGATATCTACTACCCCTTGTTCGTCAAGCGGGTGCTCGCCGAGAGCCAAACCGGCGCAAAGCCGATCGCATCGTTGCGCGACGCGGAGCTGATGATGCAAGTCATGGACGCGGCCTACGCTTCCGCTCAACAAGGCGGAGTGCTCGTTCACCTCGAGCCGATTTCCTAGGTCACACATCAGTCGGGTAGGAATGATGCAAGACGGTCCGAACTTGAAACCACCGACGGCCGCCAATTTGCAACGGCCGTTCGGCTGAATCCCTGTTGGGCAATTAGTCGGCCGCGGAGGCGCATAGTGCAAACGTCGAGGGGAACAGCGGCGGCCTAAAACGAGCACGATGAAAATTGAGCCGTGTCGCGCCCTCGTCGGCGTGCGCGCGATCGAACGCCCACACTGCAGGGAACCCGATCAACTCACACATCTCTGAGAACGGATACATCCCGTCGTCGGCGGCTTCCGTACTTCGACGCGAGAATCTGCCCGTAGACATCTTCAAGCGCCTTTGCGACGGTTAAGAAGCCCGACGCTGGATAAATGGTTAGGGAGAATCCAATTTTCTGCTGGGGCGCAAGGTGCGCGCAACGATCTGGAAATCGCTGTGGCTGCGAGTTTCAACCGCCACTTTTATCTTGCTCACCATATCTTCGACCGGAATCACGGTAGGGTCCACGCTTGTCAGGCAGCGGCATCACACTCAAGAGCGCGCCGAGCCATCCGGCGATCGAGCTGAAGCCACGGCCGCGCCTAGTGCTGTGCAGGCTCCCCATGAACACCGTAGTGATGATCCGGATAGCGCGGCGGTACTTCTTGCAGCGCGCGATGACAGTCGAGGATCAGCACTCACATAGCCCTTCGTTGTATTCACGAGGGCGGGCAACGAGCGACGTGCACCGACACAAATCGTTCACGCTGCGGAGCAAAGCAGAAATCGATCTTTGGCGCACCGGGCCGCGTTGCTAACATCGCCGCTCCATTCCAACGGCCTACCATAACGACAATGATCTCGTCCCGTTCGATTGCGCTCCGTCGCGCCGCAGTCGCGCTTGCCATAGGCAGTCTGTTTACGCTTGCCTCGTGCGGTTCTTCCGACGACGGCGCGCCCGTCACAACGCCTGTCGCCTCCGCCGCCAAGCGTCCCAACATCCTCTACATCATGGCCGACGATCTCGGCTACTCGGACATTCATGCCTTCGGCGGTGAGATCAATACGCCCAACCTCGATGCGCTGGTGCAGTCGGGCCGCATCCTGACGAATCATCACACCGGCACCGTCTGCGCCATCACGCGAGCGATGCTGATTTCGGGCACGGATCATCATCTCGTCGGCGAAGGGACGATGGGCGTGCCCACCGACGAGCGCAAGGGTCTGCCTGGTTACGAAGGCTACTTGAACGATCGCGCGCTGTCGGTGGCGCAACTGCTCAAAGACGGCGGATACCACACCTACATGGCGGGCAAATGGCATATCGGCTCGGGCATCGTCGGCAGCGCGACGGGCGGCGGACAGACGCCGGATCAGTGGGGCTTCGAGCGCAGCTACGCGCTGCTCGGCGGCGCGGCGACGAATCACTTTGCGCATGAACCCGCAGGCTCGAAGAATTACACCGAGGACGGGCAATACGTGCAACCGGGACAGCCCGGTCAGCCGGGCGGCACGGGCGGCAGTCCGGCCGTGTTCTATTCGACCGACTTCTACACGCAAAAGCTCATTGCCTACATCGATTCGAACAAGGGCGACGGCAAACCGTTCTTCGCGTACGCCGCGTACACGTCGCCACACTGGCCGCTGCAGGTGCCGGAGCCTTATCTGCACAACTACGCGGGCAAGTATGACGCCGGCTACGATGCGATCCGAAGTGCGCGCATCGCGCGACAAAAAGCGCTCGGCATCATTCCGGCCGACTTCACGCCCTACCGGGGTGCTCCGGAAACACTGACTCAATCGCCCGCGACGGCGAACAACGGCGCCGCGAACGCGAAGTACGTCAGCGCCGTGCATAGCGCAGCGCAAGGTTACGGCGACTATGGCCCGGGAACCGTCGACAAGTCCTGGAACAGTCTGTCCACCGCGGAGAAGAAAGCGCAGGCGCGCTATATGGAAATCTACGCGGGCATGGTCGAGAACCTCGATCACAACATCGGGCTGTTGATCCAGCATCTGAAGGACATCGGTGAATACGACAACACATTCATCATGTTCCAGTCGGACAACGGAGCGGAAGGCTGGCCGATCGATTCTGGCGCCGACCCGACCGCAACCGACACCGCGAACGCGACGGACGCGATCTACCCGACGCTCGGCACCGACAACGGCAAGCAGAACGCACAGCGCCTGCAATATGGCCTGCGCTGGGCCGAAGTAAGCGCTACGCCGTTCCGTCTCACCAAAGGCTACGCGGGCGAAGGCGGTGTGTCGACGCCGCTCATCGTGCATCTGCCCGGTCAGGCTGCGCAACTGCCCACGCTGCGTGCATTCACGCACGTCACCGACAACACGGCGACCTTCCTCGCGATCGCGAAGATCGATCCGCCGACGCAAGCTGCACCGCCGCTCGTCAACACGTTGACGGGCGTCGATTCGAACAAGGGCAAGGTCGTCTACAACAACCGATATGTGTATCCGGTGACGGGTCAATCGCTGTTGCCGTTGCTCAATGGCGATGCGTCGGGCGAAGTACACACCGCCGCATTCGGCGACGAGGCCTACGGGCGCGGCTATCTGCGCAGCTCCGACGGCCGCTGGAAGGCGCTGTGGACCGAACCGCCGAGCGGTCCCGTCGATGGACACTGGCAGCTCTTCGACTTGCAGGCCGACCGCGGCGAGAACAACGACGTGGCGACGCAGAATCCGTCGATCATCGACAGTCTCGTGCAGCAGTGGAACACCTATATGAGCACGGTCGGAGGCGTCGAGCCGCTACGTCCGCGCGGCTATTACTGAGCGCGACATGAAACGACACTGGCAGACCATCGGCGGCGCGGCGCTCGTTATCGGCATACTCTTCGCGGGAGGCTTCGGCGCCGCGCTCGCTGTCGACTCCGATCGCGGCTTCGATCCGCGCAATCTGACACGCGCGCTTGCACCGCTCGGCTCCGAGCAGCAATGCGAGCGTTACACTGGCCTGCCCGCGCACTGGCGTGACGATTCGCACGCGGGCATGGTGCATCTCAGCGGCGGCGAGTTCGTGTTCGGCAGCAAGCTCGGTTACGAGGACGAGCGTCCCGCCGGCGACGGAAGAACGAAAGTCGGAGGCTTCTGGATCGACCAGACCGATGTCACGAATGCGCAGTTCGCCACCTTCGTCGAGGCCACCGGCTATGTGACTGAAGCCGAGCGCCAGGGCGGCGCGGTCGTCTTTCACGTGCCCACGCGTGAGGAAATGAACGCACGCGATCTCGCGTGGTGGTCGTGGGTGAAGGGTGCGTCATGGAAGCATCCGCAAGGTCCCTCGAGCACGTGGAAGAGCCACGAAAATGAGCCCGTCACGATGGTCACGCTCGCCGACGCGCTCGCCTACGCGCACTGGCTCGGACGTGACCTGCCGACGGAAGCCGAGTGGGAATACGCGGGCAAGGCCGGTCACGAAGGCGCTGAACTGGACGCCGCCCCGCGCGATACGCACGGCAAGCCATCGGCGAATTACTGGCAAGGCGTCTTTCCCGTGCTCGATTCGGCCGAGGACGGTCACGCGGGTCTCTCGCCAGTCGGCTGCTATGCGGCCAACGATTTCAGGCTCTACGACATGATCGGCAATGCCTGGGAGTGGACCCGCGATCCGTACACGGGAGCGCGCCAGCCACATTCGAACGGAGACACCGCGGCCGTCGCCCCCGCCACGCGCCGGCACGATACGGCGATGGTCATCAAGGGCGGCTCGTTTCTGTGCTCGCGTGACTACTGCGTGCGTTATCGGGCGTCGTCGCGCGAGCAGCAGGAAGCGGATCTGCCCGCCTCGCATATCGGCTTTCGCACCGTATCGAGGGATGAGTGATTCGTTTGAGTCGAACTCTCCTCGGCGCGCTCGTGGCCGTCTGCTGCACGTTCGTCGATGCGGCGCCGCGCGCTGTTCGTATCGGCGTGACGGCGGGCGAAGAATCCCAGATCATGTCGCAGGTGCGCGACGTCGCCGCGAAGCAAGGGCTGCGACTCGATATCGTCGTCTTCGAGAACCCATCGCACATCGACGCCGCGTTGGCGGGGGGCTCGATCGACGCGGCCAGCTTCGAGGACGAAGCAAGCCTCGACGCGCGGCGCAGGCGCGACGGCTATGCGATTCGAAGTGTCGCCGCGACAGTGACATTGCCGATGGCGTTCTACTCGCGCAAGCTCGCATCGCTCGCCCAACTCACACGCGGCGCGACCATCGCCATACCCGACGATGCGCCCGGCATGGCGCGTGCGCTGATCTTGCTGCAGAACTATGCGTTCGTCACGCTGAAGGACAGTGCGGGACTTTCGCCCACTGTCGCGGATATCACGAGTAACCGCTACGGCCTGCTCATCCGTCGTGTGCCACGCGCCCGGCTGTACGCGATGCTCGATACGGCGAGCTTCGTCGCAATGAATGCCGACGACGCCGCGCACGCCGGCCTGATGCCCGGACGCGACAGCATCGGCATCGAGGATGCCCGCTCGCCCTGGCAACACGTGCTCACGGTGCGTTCGGGCGAAGCGAACGCGCCGTGGGTCGCGCAACTCGTGCGCGCCTATCACTCCGGCGACGTCGCCCGCTTCATCCTCGCGCGCTATCAGGATTCGGTGCGCCGACCATGGTGAGCCCGTTTCCACATGCGTTTTCGTTCGAATGCACGGCGTGCGGCAAGTGCTGCAATAGCCCGCCCGCGTTGTCGTTACGCGAATTGTTCCGCTATCGCGATGTGTTCATCGGCGCCATTGCGATCAGCCGGGCACCGCCCGTGCGGGCGGGCCAGCGTGTGCGCACTGGCCCATATGAAACCCTTCTGAGCGATGAGCACGCGAGCGCTTGTGACGCGCTCGCCCGGCTACACACCTTCTCAATCGGGGCGCATGGCGATTCCATCAGCGTGACGACACAGGCCATCGACTACGCTTCGTCCGGCCGTTGTACCGCACTCGCGGACGACGGCCTTTGCCGCCTGCATGCCGATGGCAAACCGGATCAGTGCATCGCCGTGCCGCTCGACCCGCTCGTGCCAGACCGTCTGCAACATGTCGTTCTGGCGCAGCGCTCGTTCGGCGAGGGCTGGCTCGGTGCGCAATGCATCGAGCCGGGCGAGCGGCGCGAGCCGGCACTGGTCGCGAACGGCGGTATCGTCGCCAACGACGCGAAAGCGGCGGTGGAACGCAGGCGTCGCGCGCTTGCAACGGAGCGCGAGTGGTGCGGCCGCACGATCGCCGATGCACTACGGCGCGACTTCGCTGCCGATCCGCGCCGCGCGCTGGCTCAGGTTCCCGAGAACGGATACCGGACCATTTCGCTCGTGCCCGCGTTGCTCTTCATTGGCGCAATGTCGCCGGTGCTTGCGCGGCATTGCATCGGCTATATCGACGCTCAGACGGCGCTGATCCGCCGCAACATCGCACGCGCGATCGAGCGGCGCCGCCTCGACGACCGGCCGATGACGCAGACATTGCGCGCTTTTCTCGATGCCCTCGCCCGCGCGCGCGAGCAACTCGCGAGCATGCGCACTCAATCGAATGGATGGCCGCTCGCAAAAGAAGCCGAAACCTACTTTTTATGCTAGGCGGCTGATGGGGCCGCGATACATGCTTCGTCCGTAAGGCAACGGCTTTATCCTCACGCCACACATAGATTTCTCGGATACGAAGAAAATTCCCAGGTAAGCGTGGCATGCGCAAGTCGCGTTTAACGTTGGCAGTTTGGCGAGCTGACGGCGTTGGCGACGTGGACCGGCAGGACGGTACCCGTGCATCAGCGAAGTCACACTTACGGCCCACATCTGCCCTTCGACCCGACGCCCGCGCTACGGCTGCTTCCAAAGTGGAACAGCCATTCGAGCAGCCGTCTCGGCCGGCAAGTTCTTGGCCTTTGCGGACCTTCGACGAGGCTTCCTTGGACGTCGGCGATGTGTCGGGTTGCCGCCATTAACAGCGTCGCGCAGCAGAGGGTCGTTTCCTGCATTCGCCAACTCACAGTTTCGGTAGAGTCGAGATGTGGCGCGCTAGCGGCAGGTTCGGTTTGTCTGTTGCCGCCCCCTTCGTCTGGCGGTGCCCGAGTAACCGTCGCCTTAACCCCGTCTCCACATCCCGCTTAGCGAACCGGACATGCAGATCTCCCGCATCCGCAATCCAATGGACAAACCGTGAGGAAGTATCATGACAGATACCGGCGTGCTTACGAGCCACCAGCGCTCACTATTCGATCATTATGTAACCAATCCCAGATAATCGTGAGCCGCCTCGTCCTGCCATTCTTATCGCGACACAACCCGCGGACGTGCCCCCGGCGCAAGCACGACAATGAGGCGATATGCACAACACAAAATATTTCGAACCCAATCGCCGCGCCACCTGGCTCGAGTTGTTCTTCGACCTGATTTTTGTGGTAGCGATCGGTGACGTAACGCATATCTTGAGCCACACGCACGATGGTCATCTTGACCCACTCCAGTTCTGGCAATACGTCCTGATTTTCATACCTTTGTGGTGGATTTGGGCCAGCCACACGATGTATGCCAATCGGTTCGATGCCGATGACCGGAAGCATCGGGTGGCAACCCTGTTCATCATGTTCCTGCTGATTATCATCTCAGGCTTGATCGACCAACGATTCCTGGCCAGCTTTGACGTTATCATCGTCTGCTACGCTTGTTCGAAATACATCGTCGCCATGATGTATTTCGTGTCCAAATACCGGCATGAGGAAAGCGAGGCAGTCACAACGGCAGTTGGCTGGGTAATCGTCGCTGGCACCACCATCAGCCTCGCTTCGATCCTGTTCCCGGCGCCACAGCGTTATGTCGTGTTTTACCTTGGAATACTGTTCGATCTGATTGTGTTCATCTTTTTTTTGCCGCGTCGTCTCCAAGGCATCCCAGCGCATACCGAACACCTGATCGAGCGCGTGGGTCTGCTCACGCTCATCATGCTGGGAGAGTCCGTTATCAGCCTGTCGACGGGACTGGCCAATATCAGCTGGAGTGTGGAGAGGCTGATGACCGCCGCCACCGGCTTCGTGACGATATCGAGCATCTGGTGGGTCTACTTTGACAGTTTTCACCTGCTGTCCAAACAGAAGCTCGCGACCGGCCATTCGGTCCTGTACTCGCATTTTTTCGTTTTCATCGGCCTGTCGATCCTGGCCAGCATGATCCGGCACGCGATCCTGGACGACATAGTGGTATCCGATTTCCGAGTACTGTCGGTCATCGGCGCGGTCTGCTTTTTCATTGGCAAGCAGTACGGCTATTTCATGGAGCGTCCCGAGTTGCGGCGCCAACTGGTCGTCAACACCCTGATCGTATTCGTGTTGATCGGGTTTGCCCTGCTATTGCCCAGAACCAGTTACATCCTGCTTGGTCTTACCGCTGCGGTGATTTGTTATGCTTTCCTCAGTCTCAGATACCTGAACGTCCCGCCCCAGCGTCACGACCGTCCGCGCGACAGCGCTATCACAGGAGACTAGCCATGAGCGACACCGCAAGTTCTCCAGCCACGATGCGCGGCTATGCCATCAGGGCCTGTTGCGAAGAGATGGTGCTGATGAACGATCTGCCGCTTCCGACACCGGGGCCGCACGACATCCTGATGGGGTGCGTAGTGCGGAAGTCGGCGATTGGGACGAACTGGTGCGCACCGGGGCTCTGATAATCATATAGCCGGCTTCCCTCCGTTCGACTCGACCCGCTGGCGGAGAGTCGGGGGCCCTGTCGCAGCAGGCCGAGCGCGAAAAGGCTGCAGGAACCGGAGTCACGATCTGTGGAGCGGCGCATCGTTGAATTTCACCAGTGTCTAACGCTTTACCTTGTTGGCATTCAGGAAGCGATGGTCAATTATCGACTAGACTTCCGCATTGGAAGCGGTTGACTCCGAATTGGGTTTTGAGTTGATGACCGCCTACTGCAAGCGACGGAGGTGACATCAACCAGTCCTCCTATCGTTCGGCCGCTCATCGTCCTGCAGCGGCCGCTGTGCCCGCGTCAGACAAACGTCCGCTAAGGCCGATCAAGCAACGTTCACCATCTTGAATTGAATGGCCGCTTCCTGGGTGGAGACGACGTCTGAGTGTCCCAGCAACGGTGCGGGCGCATGACGCTTCATGGCCGAACTGTGCCGACCCTCGAGCCATCCCCGAAAGTTTCCCACGGCATCAGTGCTGACGCCCGCGCCCGACAGTGGCCGCGGCACCCGTCCGTCGCTGCTCCTGACGCCATGAATTCAAACGGCGCCCGCCGGATCCAATCGTCAACGGACCTCGACATCGCTCGAGCCTCTATCGTCCAGATTCCAAAAAGACGATAGTCGAAACCATTCAACCGCCGAATCAATGCGACGAAACATATAGCGCGGACCCCGGACCCGCCTCCGGGACTGCAGAATGCTGTTTCATTCGTCGCAATTCTTCCGAAGGCGTGCCACCAAAGAGCCGCTTGAATTCGCGGCTGAACTGTGACGCACTCTCATAGCCCACCCGTGCGCTTGCCGCAGCAGCTGTCATGCCTTGCCGCGCCATCAACAGCCTCGCCTGATGGAGTCGCGTCGACTTGATGTACTGCAGCGGAGAAGTGTTCGTGGCCGCCTTGAAGTGCAGATGAAACGACGGCACGCTCATTGCCGCTTCCCTTGCGAGCGTTTCGATCGTCAGCGCCTCGGCATAACTAGAGTGAATCATGCGCAGCACTCTCGATATGCGCCCGAAGTTTCCATTCAGGTTGAGCGCCGCACGCATCGAAGCGCCCTGTTCGCCGATGAACACGCGAAAGTAGATCTCCCGCACGAGGGTTGGCCCCAAAACCGCGGCTTCGAGGGGATCGCGCATCGCATCGAGGAGCCGCACCATGGTTTCGCCGAGCGCCACATCCAGCCTCGTCGTGGCCATGCCGCCCGGCTCGCCCGGCACCACGCCGTCGCGCTCGTCGATCTGCAACAACACATCGGCGGCAAGCGTCGCATCGAGGCGCACGTACACCGCGAGCAACGGTTCGTCGGCGGTCGCGTCGGTTTCCATCGAGAACGGCAGCGGCAAGGCGACGGCCAGATAGTGCTGCGCATCGTAGACATAAACCTTGCTGCCGAGATAGCCGCGCTTGCAGCCTTGCGCGATGACCACGATCCCCGGCTCGTACAGCACCGGCGTGCGCGTGAGCGGACGATTCGACCGCAACAGGCGAATGTCAGGCATCGGCGTCGCGTTATAGCCTTCGTTTGGCGCGAGTTCCAGCAGCCGGCTCACCATCGAAGCGTGCACGCGAGCGAGTGCAGCGGCTTCGGTTTCTATCATCGGCAATTTGGAAGGGCAGTGCATTTTCATGCTTCGAGTTCGATAACAGTGTGTTCATAGAATCGGGCAAGCTTCGCAGACGATCAGACGTTCCCGTCACGTTGCCACATCCCTAACATTCGATCATGCATCGGCATGCGCGAATTGCGATGCCTCGATGCCCTGAGAAGACTCACTTACTTCGGAGAAAAAAGCATGATCGATGTAATCAATCCCGCCGACGGCACACTCGTCGGGCAAGTCGAACATCATTCGGAAGCGCAGGTGCGCGCGGCCATCGATCGGACATGCGCGGCCTTTCCAGCGTGGTCGCGCACGCTGGCGCGCGAACGAAGCGCACTGCTGCGCAAATGGTTCGACGTCGTCAGCGCCGACAAGACCGCATTCGCCGAACTGATGTGCCGCGAGAACGGCAAGTGCATGTCGGAAGCCTTCGGCGAAATCGACTATGGCCTGGGCTTCGTCGAATGGTATGCCGAGGAGGCGAAGCGCGTGTACGGCGACACCATCCCCACGCACGCGAGAGACGCCGCGGTCATCGTGACGAAGGAACCGGTCGGACCGGTCGCGTCGATCACGCCGTGGAATTTCCCCTTCATGATGATCACGCGCAAGGTCGCGACCGCGCTCGCGGCGGGCTGCACGATCCTGCTGAAGCCCTCCGAGGAAACGCCGCTGACTGCGTACAGGCTGCTCGAATACGCGCGCCGCGCCGGCATTCCGGAAGGCGTGTTCGAGATGGTCACGGGCGACCCGGCGCAAATCGGCAAGCTCATCACCGACGATCCGCGCATCCGCAAGATCTCGTTCACGGGATCGACCGCGATCGGCAAGCTGCTCGCCGCGCAGTGCGCCGGCACGCTGAAGAAGATGACGATGGAACTGGGTGGCAACGCGCCGTTCATCGTCTTCGACGACGCCGATCTCGACGAAGCCGCCAAAGCGCTCGTGTCCGCGAAGCTGCGCAACAGCGGGCAGGTCTGCATCTCGCCGAACCGCGTGTATGTTCAGGCGAGTGTGCATGACGCGTTCGTTCAGCGCGTGAAGGCGCTCGTCGAAGCGATTCCGGTCGATCAGGGATTGCAGGACGGATTCGTCGTCGGTCCGCTGATCAATCGCGCGGCCATCGAAAAGGTCGCCAAACTCGTCGACGATTCGCGCGAACGTGGTGCCCAGGTCGTGCTCGGCGGACATCCGCACGCAAAAGGCGGACTCTTCTATGCGCCGACCATTCTCGTCGATGTCGCGGACGACATGCCGATCGCATCGACCGAAATCTTCGGTCCCGTCTTCCCGGTCTATCGCTTCTCGACGGAAGCCGAACTCATCGCGCGCAGCAACGACAGCGAGTACGGTCTTGTCGCCTATGCGTTCACGCGCGATCTGGGCCGTTCGTTCCGGCTCTCGCGCAACATCGAGGCGGGCATGGTGATTCTCAACTCCGGCTCGGTCGGCACGGCTTCGGTGCCGTTCGGCGGCGTGAAGCAATCGGGTTACGGACGCGAAGGCAGTCATCATGGAATCGAGGAATATGGGCATGTCAAATACACACTGATGGCCGGTCTCGCCTGAACCACGCGAGGCGCGACATCACGATGCCGCGCCTCGCGTGATCGTTGGCTCAGCGCACCGGCAACTGCACCGCGTCCGCAGGACTTGCGCATTGGACTTCGCGATTGCGCTGACGGATGAGCCGATCCTGCCGCAGTCCCCAGAAGAACGTGACGGCAAGACACGGCAACAGCGACACGATCGAGTACCCGACGCCTGCAAGCGGGTTGCCCGTCAGATTGACGAGCGAAAGGCTGATCAACGGAAGGAATCCACCGAACAGCACATTGCCAAGTTGTTGCGACAGTCCGAAGCCCGTAGTCCTGCTTTGCGGCGGAAAACATTCGGCGATGAACGCGGGCAGCGGCGCCATGATCATCGCGGTCAACATGGCGAGCAGCGCGACGAGCAGCGTCACCGAGGCCCAGCTGCCTGCGAGCGCGTTTGTCCTGATGCCCGCGAAAGCCGGATACGCTGCGAGTATCCATAGCACGATGCCGATGAGCATCACACGCGCGCGGCCGATCGCATCGGACAGACGGCCGAACACCGGATAAAGCGGCGCGGCCACGACAATGGCAACGCCGAGGCACAAATTCGCGCGCGACGGTTCGACCTTCAATACGTTCTGCAGGAAGTACAGCATGTAGACGATCGACGTATAGAGCGACACCGACGTTCCGCCCTGCGCGCCGAACATCGCGACGAGAATCGCCTTCCACGACGTCGCGCTCGACAACGTGTCCTGCAACGGCGATTTCGACAGACGGCCGGCCGCCTTCATCTCCGCGAATACGGGCGTTTCCTTCATGCCTAGGCGGATCCATGTCGCCACCGCGACGATCGGCGCCGAGATCAGGAACGGCACGCGCCAGCCCCACGATTCGAACGCCGCTGCATCGAGCGCGAACTTCAGCGCAGACACGATAACCAGCGCCAGCAAAAGGCCGAGGCTCGCGGTGCTTTGCAGCACGCTCGTCGCCATGCCTTTGCGGCCTGCGGGCGCGTGCTCCATCACGTAGACGACGGCAGAGCCGTATTCGCCGCCGAGCGCGATGCCTTGCACGACGCGCAGCAAGATAAGTCCGATCGGCGCGAGCAAGCCGGCCGCTGCGTAGGTCGGCAGACAGCCGATGCCCACCGTTGCGATGCCCATGATCGCGAGCGTGATGACGAACGTCTTCTTGCGTCCGATGCGGTCGGACATCGGGCTGAAGATGATCGTGCCGAGCGGCCGCGCGACATACGCGATGCCGAAGGTGGCGACGCCCGCCATCGCGGCGACGGTCCGGTCGGTCGACGGAAGGAACAAGTGCGTCAGCGTCGATGTCAGCGCGACATAGACGAAGAAATCGTAGTACTCGAGCATCGTGCCGAGGCTCGATGTAGCGATGATCCGCATCATGCCGGGCTTGGCATTGCGGGCGCCGGAAGTCGTGGACATGGTCGTCTCCTGTGATTCGGTTTTGTGAGGCCACGCGCGATCGACGCCGTGGCCGTATCGGCGCATCACATGTGCGTGCGCTTCTTCGCCGCCTGCTGCTGCAGAAACCGGTCGACAGCCTCCTTGTGCTCGCGGCCGCACAACAGAATGGCCTGCATGCTCGCCGCCATTTCGAGCGTCGTCGCAAGCGATGCATCAGCCGCTTCGCGCACGAGCCGCTTCGCCATGCGCAGCGCCGTCGGCGGGTTTTGCGCGATGCGCTTCGCAAGCGACAACGCCTCGATGTCGAGCGCATCTGCCGGTACGACCTTCGACACGATGCCGAGGTTCAGCGCCGCTTCAGCATCGATGAACTCGCTGGTCAACGTCAGTTCGAGTGCCTTTGCATAGCCCACGATCCGCGCGAGAAACCATGATCCGCCTATGCCCGACACGAGTCCGAGCCGCAGGAAGCTCTCTGCGAACACGGCGTTCGCGCTTGCCATGCGGATATCGCACATCAACGCGAGATCGCAGCCGGCACCGACTGCGGCGCCATTGACCACGCATACCGAAGGCACGTCGAGACCGCTCAGTGCGCGCGTGATCCTGTGCAAGCTGCGATGCAGGCGGTCGCGCACATCTTCGACGCCGCCGCTCATGAGATCGCTGCCGCGTTGCATGTCCTTCACGTTGCCGCCCGTGCAGAAGTGCCGCGGCGACGACGAGCGCAGCAGCACGCAGTGCACGTCGCGCCGGTCGTTGATCTGCTCGAGTGCGTCCGATAGCGCTTGCGTCATCGCGACGTCGAGCGCGTTGCCGTTGCTCGGGCTGTTGAGCGTGAGCACGAGCACGCCGTCATCGACGGACGATTCGACCAGTGAATCGGCATCGTTCGATTGAGTTGACACGACAAAGTCTCCTGATTGTTCCGGCGATCACCGGTTCTGGAATGCGGCCTGACGGCGTTCGAGAAACGCGGCCATGCCTTCTTTCTGATCGGCGAGCGAAAAGCCCGCGTGAAAAAGCCGTCGCTCGAACAACAGCCCTTCCGACAGCGACGACTCGAACGCGCGATCGACGGCTTCCTTGATCGCGACGATCACCGGCAGCGAATGACGCGCGATCTGTTCGCCGACGCGCAGCGCTTCGTCGATCAACTGCTCGCGAGGGACGACCATCGACACGAGCCCATAGGCCAACGCCTCGCTCGCATTAAAAGGTTCGCCGGTCAGGCACGCGAGCATCGCCGTCGATTTGCCGACCGCGCGCGGCAGACGCTGCGTGCCGCCCGCGCCCGGCACGATGCCGAGCTTGATCTCGGGCTGGCCGAAGCGCGCGTCGTCCGCGGCGATGACGATGTCGCACATCATCGCGAGTTCGCAGCCGCCGCCGAGCGCGTAGCCGCCTACCGCCGCGATCAGCGGCTTGCGCGCCGTGCGGATGCGGTCCCAGCTACGTCCGATGTAGTCATTCGAGAATGCGCTCGCGTAATCGAGCTTCGACATCGCGACGATGTCGGCGCCGGCGGCGAAAGCCTTGTCGGATCCGGTCAGAACGGTCGCATGAACTTGCGGATCGTTTTCGATGCGCAGCAAGGCATCGACGAGTTGATCCATCAACGCATCGGTCAGCGGATTGAGCGGGTTCTCCGACGCGAGACGAACGAGCGCGACCCGCCCGCGCCGTTCGCTTACGATCATCGCGGCGCTCATGCGCTCACCTTGCGGTCTTCGTTGCACGTCTCGCGCGGGGCGCGGCTCACGCGGATCACGCCCGCGTTCAGCAGTCCCGCGATCTCGCTCTCGGCGAAACCGTATCGTTCCAGCATTTGCAGCGTGTGCTGGCCCGTCAGCGGCGCCGGCATGTCCGGCGCGCTCGCACGGTCCGACGGGCCGAGCGCGAAGCCATGCGTGCGCATGGGACCCGCGACCGGATGATCGATCGTCTGCGCCAGTCCGCATTCGGCGTATTCCGCTGTTTCGATGACATCGCCGTAAGTAGCGACGGGCGCGCAGAGGATGTCGCGCGCCGCGAGCCGTTCCATCCAGTCCGCAGTCGTGCGTTCGACGAAACGCGCCGCGAGTATGTGATGCAGCGTCGCGCGATGGCGCACGCGATCGTCGTTCGTGGCGAAGCGTGGATCCGCTTCGAGTGCAGGCGTTGCGACCACTTCACATAACGCGCGCCATCGTTGCGGGTGGTAGGCGACGACCATCATCCAGCCGTCCTGCGTCGGAAACGCCTCGTTCGGGCACGCATAGGGCGCGGCGCTGCCGGTCTTGTCCGGCTCGCGTCCGGATGCGAAGAACGCGGCGAAGCCGATCTGCTGCAGCATCAGCGTCGCGTTGTAGAGACTCACGTCGAGATGCTGCCCCCCGCCGCCCGCGCGGACCTGATGCAGTGCGCCCAGAATCGCGATCGAGGCGAGATAGCCGCCCATCATGTCCGCTATGGGGATCGGGACTTTCAGCGGCTCGTCGCTTGTCGTGCCGAGCGTGCTCATCAGACCGCTGACGGCCTGGATCACGCCATCGACGCCAGGCCGCTTGCGATTCGCGCCCGTCTGTCCGAATGCGGAGATCGAGCAGTAGACGAGCCGGGGATTCGGGTGCCGCAAGGTGTCGAAGTCGAGTCCCATCGACGCCATCACGCCCGGCCGGAAGTTTTCGACGAGCACGTCCGCATTCCCCAGCATGCGGCGAACGGCCTCGCGCCCCGCGTCGGTTTTCAGATCGATCGCGACGCTGTGCTTGTTGCGGTTGACACTGATGAAGGCCGGGCTTTCACCGCTTATCCACGGGGGCCCGATGCGTCGCCCGATCTCGCCGTCAGGCGGCTCGATCTTGACGACGTGCGCGCCGAGATCGGCGAGCGTCATCGAGCAGACCGGTCCGGCGAGAACGTGCGAGAAATCGATCACCCGCACGCCGTTGAGGCTGTCTCTTGGCATTTGTGATTGTCCTGTCTCGTGATTCGCCACCGCGACGAATCATGCTGACGAGAATAGGTACCCACCGCCCTACCGGACAATCTACAATTTAGAAACGAGCCGTTGACTTTTTGTTAAAGGGTCGGCGGCTTGTCAGAGCTATTCGCTGAGCAACGTGAGCAGCCATCGGCGGAAGATCTTCAGTGCATCCGATTGCGGACGCGCCGTCGGCCACGCGAAATAGTAGGTGTGATGCCCGCGATCGAGCTCGAACGAAAACGGCGCGACGAGCAGACCGCTTTCGAGTTCGCCGAGCACCAGCGCCTTCTGCGCCATCGCCACACCATGCCCTTCTATCGCTGCCTGGTACGCGAGCAGCGACGTTTCATAGCGCATTTCGCGGCGCCGCGCGTTCAATGGAAAGCCCGCTGCCTTCAGCCATAGCGTCCAGTCTTCCGGGCGCGCGAGCGTGTGCAGAAGCGTCTCGCCCTGCAACTGCGAGCGTGCCTTGACCTGCCTGGATGGCGCGGCGACCGGCACGAGCTCGTTCGCGATCAGACGTTGCACGCGCAGGCCGGGCCATTTGCCGTCGCCTAGCTGAATGCCGCCGTCAATGTCCTCACGCGCAAAATTCAGCGGAGCCGGGGATGTCGTCAATTGCACGTCGATGTTTTCGTGCAGCCGATGAAAGCTCGCGAGACGCGGTATCAGCCAGCGCACCGCGAACGTCGCGGGCGAGCGGATCTTGAGCACGCGCGCGCGACGCTCGGAGGAACGCAGGCTGTCGGTGGCTTCGCGCAGCGATGCGAACAGCGGCATGAGTTCCGCCAGATACCGCGCGCCCGCCGACGTCAGCTCCAGTCGCCCTTTCATCCGCTCGAACAAATCGACGCCCAAGTAAGTTTCGAGCGTACGCACCTGCCGGCTGACGGCGGCGGGCGTCACGGCCAGCTCGTCAGCGGCCTTGGAGATGCTCAGCAGGCGTCCGGTCGCCTCGAACGCCCGGGCGGGATTTAACGGGGGAAGCGGTGCTCGACGTTCCATGGCCTATCCGTGTAGAAGCATGATGAGATTGTCGCTCGAAATGCCCGAAGGACGGTTCAGAACGTGGCCACGCGCCAGATAGTGAAGCACGGAACAGCGGAGACGGGGCAAGAGACTATTCCGGCAGCGTGCGAATCGCGCAGCGTGTCGTCCACTCGATCACGATGATTACGCGAGTTCCACGTCGATGGTCGACTGGGCGAGGCTGATCTCGCCCAAATAAGCGCTTTCGCCCAACTCGCATTCCCGGCAGGCGTTGCCGAGCGCATGACGGATTTCGACACGGTACGTGCCGCTTCCCTTGGCCAGGCCGCCGAACCGGAAATCACCGAAATCGTCCGAGACGGTTTCGGCCAGCTTTTGATCGCCGACATACAGGGCGACCGCGGCACCCGGTACGCACTCGACCACGTCGCCTATACGAGCGCTGACGCTCGCGCCGATGAAGCAGGTCTCCCAACGCTCCAAGCCGCTGTACCACACACGCGGCTGCGTGCCCAAGTTCGGCCGCAATACTTTGAGTCCCTCACGCCGGGCCTTCTCGGACATCGCTGCATCATCAACCTTGACCGTCTCGAATACATCGGTAGGGCATGACTGCTGGCAACGTGGCTGAGGCCAGCCCTGGTCGAGTAGATGGGCATCAAAAATCCACGTCTGCGGCAGTTGCAGTTCTTCGTTCCAGACGATCGCCTGATACGGGCACGACTTCACGATGTCTTTGCGGCCCCGCGCCTTCTCCGGATCGATGATGACGATGCCGTCGGCGCGTTTGCGAATGGCGTCGCCGCCCACCCGCATGCACGGTGCTTCGTCGCAGTGGTTGCACATCACAGGCAGATAGGTGGTCTCGACCATATGCGAGTCGCCCTGAACCCGGCGCAATATGCGCAGGGGGCTGACGGCATCTGCCGCAGCGGGCGCGGCATACCCTGGGAAGTCGTTGCCGACATGCTCATCCCGTCCGGCGATGACGCAATTCTGGCAGTTTTCGCAACGCCCGACTTTGACGATCAGGTTCCACTTGTTCACTCTATGTTCCTCATGCTGCGCGACCGAGCATGAACGCCTCGGCACTTTTCCACTTTTCGACCTGTACAAGGCAGGAGTTAGGGCTCATGCTGCTTGTGCCGGCGGTTTGCGGCCGGTCAGGGGTAAGCATATTCATGCAACCTCCGATTTCGACGCGCTCGCCATCGATTTCAATCAGCTTGAATTCGGCGCTCGCCTCGTACGACTTGACGACTCCCGCATTGACCAGGGGAGAGACATCGGCCGCGCAGATCACAGCGCCTCGGTCGTTATAAACTTTGACGAGGTCGCGATGCGAAATGCCCCGGATGACCGCGTCTGCTCGACTAAGTCTCAGCAGCCAGAAGCGGTGTCCGCCGATTAATGCGCGATGGTCTTCGACACTGTTGACCGAGGAATTCTTCCCGTCGCAATGGGTATGGAAGCTGTAGCGACTGTGGGTGGCGATCAACTGCAGCGGATAGCGCTGAGCCTGTTCCGAGCGCAGTCCCTCCCAGGAAGGGATGTATCGGTTGAGCGCGGGTCGCTCGGGATTGTCTGCGGCGTGCCGCTTCAGCAACTCCGGCACAAATTCCAGCTTGCCACTTGGCGTCTGCAGGCCCATGCCGAATTTCTCGGCGAACTGGGACGGTAGCGGATGCGGTTCTTGCAGGTCCTTGCGGCGGCCCTCCGCGAACCAACGCATGTCCACCGGATGGCGCAACTCGGGCTTTTCGGGGGGCACGACAAAATAGCCCTTGCGGCAGAATTCGCGCCACGAAACATGATCGGGCAGATCCGATGAGTCGAAGACTCGCTTGACCCAATCCAACTCGCTGCATCCCTCGGTAAATACGCCGCCCAAGCCCAACCGGGTCAAGATGGCGGTGAAGATGTCGTAGTCCGAACGGGACTCACCCAGAGGCTCGATGCACTTGTGCTGCAGCATCAACATGCGATGATTCACCGTGCCATGCCCATGGTGCGCGTAGCCGCCGGAATTCGACCATTCACCGATGTCCCAGCGCTCGAGCGCAGTACACGCAGGCAGGATGATGTCGGCAAATTGGGCTTCGCCCTCCATCCAGATCGACTGGTTGACCACGCACTCGATGCTGGGGTGCCGGTAAGCCTCGGCCCAACGTCCGGAATTCGTCACTGTGCTAAACGCGGACCCGCCGTAACGATAAATCATGTGGATCGGCGAATACCCAGGCATGGGGTAGCTGAATGGGGCGAACTGGGCTTCCTGAGAAATGCCGTCCCAAAGATAGCCGATCGCCTGGCCGTTGATGATGGCATCGGGCAGTTGCTGCCGCGGCACCATTTGCTTGACCGGGTTCATGGTCAGAATGTGCGGCATGCGCTGGTAATTGTTGACCGCATTCGCGGTCCACGCGAGGTCGCCGGAAATGCCACCATCCGCATAGCCGGGGAAATAGAAATGGAGGTCGTGAGGCGCACCGACTTCAAGGCAGCCGAAATTGACCCCCGGCTTACCCCAACCCCGCATCGCCATCATCATGATCATGCAGCGCGCCCATTGCGCTCCGGTCGCGCCACGGCCTGCTCCACCGAATCCCGCGCCAGTCATACCAACGGCGAGATGGACCTTCTTGCTCCCCCATAGGCGCGCCAGCGCTCGGACGTCCTTGGCGGGCACGCCGGTCTCGCTCTCCTGCCACTCGGGCGTCTTTCGAACGCCGTCCGTCTCGCCCAGCAGATAGGCCTTCCACTCGTCGAATCCGGTCGTGTGGGTGGCGATGTAATCCTTGTCGTACAAGCCCTCCACGGCCCACACGTACATGATCGCCGTAGCCAAGGCGGCATCGGTTTGCGGTCGAACGGGAATCCAGCGCCCGCCCAGCAGTTGGGCAGTGGGATTGCAGTGCGGGTCGATATGAACGAACTCGATGCCGAGTTCCTTGGCCCATAGGCGCCGCGGTGTCCCTTCGAAACCCGCATAGGCCCCGTTGGTGCTTTCTGGATCGCAGGACCAGAAGACGATCATGTCGGCTTCCTGAAGACAATCCTCGATGCCGCCATAGCCGGACGGCACGCCGATGCGCATCGAGTTGCCGAAATGATGCATGGCGCCCCAGTACCAGCCTTCCCAACTGTCCGGATTGGCGGCGACCCGCGTAAAGCCAATCAGATTAGCGAAGCGTGTCAGCGCGCTGAGGTAATAACCCACATTGCCCCATTGGTGATGGGACGACATCGGGAAGGTGATGGAACCGGGACCGTGAACCCGCTTCTGCCGGTTGATTTCCTTGGCGACGATGTCCAAGGCCTCGTCCCAACTGATCCGGACATAGCCGGACTTTCCCCGGTTCTGGTGATTGCGTTCGCCATCAGCATCGAAATCGACCCGCTTCAAAGGATGAAGGATGCGCTTGTCGGAGTAGACGAGCGATTTGAGCGTCAATGCATGGGGCGCGACCAAGCCACGCCGCGGCGGGCTAAAGCGGCGTCCGCGCGCCTCGATGACCCAACTTGGCGCATCTTTGCTATCCAGATCGATGGGGGTGACCCGAACGACGCGGTCGTCCTTGACGTAGACGAACAGCGGCCCGCCATTAGTACATGTCGTGTAGCGGTGGGTGCCGTCACGCATAGGCATGCCCATCGGCAGGCCGACGGTCTGCATCATGCCCAGGTTTTGCAACAGCCAGACCAACAGTTCGTCCTCGCCCTCAGTGACCACTTTGAAGTTCTTGGCGGCGTGGATGATCTCGCCTTGGTCCGGACTGGGCGAGAGGAACTTAAGTGCCGTGGCGACATCCTTGAATACCATGCGCACGTCGGGCCGCGAATGCCTTCCGGCGCGCGACCGGACACGCCCGTTCCTGAACTTGATGACGCGGCCAATGCTTTCGTCCGCGAGTCCGATCCACGCCACAAGATCACGCTCCTTCAAGCGATCACGATAGGCGGGAAAGCGGCGTGCCGTCAGATCAAGGACCTTGGGCAACGCAAAAAGTATCGTCTTCAGAATCTGTCGTTTCATGATCCGATCCAAATTGAAGCTCGCCGCAAACGACTGACCGCATCTTCAATTGTCCAAGCAGCCCGGGCGAACCTCGTCATGCTGCGTTGAGGGTTGTAGACCTGGAAAGAGCGGGCCTTATCGTGGCAGCGCGCGTCGTGATATGTCGTAGTCGGCGATGAAAGCGCGGATCAAAAGCGAGTCCGGGGGCGCGAAACATGACGTATTCCATGTCTTTAATGAGCATTCAGCCCTCTCGGTTGGCGCACTGATGACCCGTACGCGCTAGAACGTATAGGCGACGTTCAGATAGACGTTAAGTGGATTGAGTCGTAGCGTCGAGGTGGAAACGACCTGTGTTCCCGTTGCGGTCTGCCCGTATAAGGTAAGGTGCGTCTTCACGGGGATATAGCCGACCGAAGTTCCGACCGACCAGTGTTTTGTAATCGCGTAACTCGCCCCGATTTCGAATACGGGATTCCACGATGAACTGAGCTCCGCGTGCGCCGAACCGCCGGGTCCCAGGTTATCGGTCACAAACTGGCTATTGGATATCCGAACTTGAGTGAACCACGTGTAGTTCACGCCAAGGCCTATGAATGGACGGAATTTCGACGCGCCTGAAAACACGTGGTATCGCAGTTCAATGGCGGGCGGCATCGGCTTGGTCGAGCCGAGGTTGCCATACTTCTGTAGCGTCCCATCGCCAACCAGATTGACTGTGAGTGGCAGCCCAACGAGCATGGCGACACCAATGTTGTCCGTGACGTAGTACTCAGTGGCGATGCCCACTGTGTCCGTTGAGCTCGGATGCGCCCCGCTTCCGGCCAGCTGCTGACTCACGCCGACGCCCCCGATTTTTTCTACGGTAAGTGGCGTTGCGTCGCCCTGGGGCGCAACGTGAAGCCAACCTGTCGACAGTGTGATGCTCCCGGCGGACTGCGCGTAGGCGATCTCAGTGAGCGCAGCCGAGCAGATAAGTGCCGCGATGCCGGCGGAGCCGATCGTTCGCCTGTAATTCCTCAAGTGTCTTCTCCTGTCTCGTTGCTTGGATATTTTTATCAAGCCCGGTGCGTCAATTTGGAACCAATCCGCGCACCGTCACGGGTCGTGGGACGCTTTTCACAGTCATCGCCCGGGCACGAGGACCAGAAATCATGTATTTACGTAGTTATACTAAGTAGCTATGAGAACGTGCTGTTTAACACCGCTGCCACCTCCTACACGTTTTGTTGAGACTCGTTTTCTCGTTCTCTTTTGCAGCGCTGTCTTCCCCGTTTCGCCGGGTGCCGTGAGCGGACACCGTCGCATCTCTACGCCTTGTCCCGCCTATATTTCCGGATATTCAATGCTTCAATCTTCCCACGCGCTAATATGCGCGCAACGCAAGGCGTTCAGCCTCGGGCGGGAACACGCACCAAGCACCGTCGCGATGGCGGAAGAAAAATAGTTCAACCGGCCCTGTCGGCAACATCAGCTTGATACGCACGCCGTGTTTCCGATTCGAGGCCGCATGACCGAATCGGGTAACACGAACCGGTACCGCAGAGGTTGGCCCCAGCCACTTTTCAACAAGCGATCGCAAGGACCTTTCCGTCACAACAATCATCCTCTCCCTCACCTGACCGTTCCAGGCCCGTAGCTCATTACGCTCGCAGTTGAAGCTCGCCACCGGGGCGAGTAGGCGTGACCGAATGCGCCCGCTGATATCGTGGTTCGTGTACCTTAGGCTGCCTGGGCATCTCCGATGCAGTTCGCCCGTCAGCGTTGCTCTACCCGAGATGGCTTCGCGGCGGAAGAGACCGTAAATGCGAACGGAAAGCGCCCAAGCGCGGATATCGCCAATGCTTCACGCGCGGGATTGGGAAGCTCGACGTAGAGTGCCATCCCGAGCGAGGCGTCCTCAATGATGCTAACAGCTGCATCCTCGACGCCCGCCTCCACTAATGCCATCCGTACGGCGTCTTCCGTTTCGCGGCGTCTTAGCGCGGGCTTAAAGATCTTGCCGACGCCCGTCAGCGGCATCGCATCCACGATGCGTATTCCTTTTGGAAACGCGGCCCGTTCGTTGATCTCGTGACGCAGAAACTCCGCCAATTCCGCCTCGGTCGTGACTGCGCCTGGCTTTAGCTGAACATACGCGACCGGCAACTCGCCCGCGTGCATATCTGGGCGCCCCACGGCTGCAGCGACCTGGACGGCGGGATGGCGATGCAGTGGCTCTTCAATTGCCGCCGGGTCGATGTTGTGTCCGCCCCGGATAATCAGCTCCTTTTTCCGGCCGGTGAGCCAGAAGTAGCCGTCGGCGTCGCAGCGACCGAGATCGCCGGTGTTAAGCCAGTTCCTGCCGTCACCCAGCTCTATCCAGATGCCATGGTTCTGCTCTGGGCAGCTATAGCCGACGAACACGTTGGGGCCGGAGATCACCAGTTGGCCGACCTCATTCGCATCGCAATCCCGTACATATCGGCCGGTTTCATCGACCAGCACTGCCTTCATCGCCTGCCCGGGAAGACGAAGTCCGATCGAACCGACCCTGCGTTCGCCAAACGGCGGATTCACGCTGCTCACGCAGGTACCTTCCGTAAGGCCGTAGCCCTCGAGGATTCTTATTCCTGTACGATCTTGGAAAGTGCGCAGTAATTCAACCGGCATAGGGGCGGCGCCGCACAGGCCATACTCGAGCGAACTGATGTCGTGTTCGCCAACCGGAACGTCCAGCAGCGACCCGTAGAGTGTCGGGACACCGCTAAAGAAGTTGATGCGATAGTGCTCGACAATCTCCCAGAAATGCCTTACAACACCCTCGCCCCGATAGCCTTGCGGTGTGCCGAGCACGATGTGGGCGCCGCGTGAGAACCCCAGCAGCCCTGTCACCGTCACGGCGTTGACATGGAACAGCGGCAATCCGCAAAAAATCACTTTGCCGGGGCCGATGCTCTCGCCAAAGAATTTACCCGCGTTCAACGCATTCGCCACCTCGTTGCCGTGCCGGCGCATCGCAATCTTCGGCAATCCCGTGGTGCCGCCCGTGCAGAAATAGGACGATATGTCATCGGGGCTGATTCGAAGCGTGCCGCTGAGCGCAACGCCCGACTCATGTTCGATCGCGGTGCTGTAATCGTGGATGTCAATCTGCGAAGGAACCACGCTACGCACACCGCCCTCGCCATACAACCGCGAACACTCGCCACGCTGGAGCATCCGCGCCACGAATCGCTTCTCGACCGGCATTCGGTCGATCAGATTGACGAGCACCAGATGCCGTAGTGCAGGAACCTTGTGCAACACGGACTGCACCTTCTGCCAAAGGTCAACCCCGCCCATCGGCGCCAGTGTGACAAGCACGCTTGCCCCTGACGCGATCAGCAGCTCGCCGATGGCCTCACCTTCAAGCAGCGGATTGATGGCGCAGACAATCCCGGCCGCTTCGCCGCCCCAGATCACGAAGTGCGTCTCGGGGAGGTTGGGTAGTACGTAGGCAACAACCGAGTTGCGTTGAACGCCCAGTCGGGAGAACAGGTTCGCGGTGCGGGTGACATCGCGCACAAGGTCACGATACGTCCAGCTTTCGGCGTTTCGATAGTCGTCAGCCGTGGCGAAGAACGAAAGTGCCAGTGCCGATGGATTGATGGCGGCACCCCGGCAGATCATCTCGTAAGTGCTCGACGGGAGATCGGCCTCCTGCCCCTGCGCTTCGATAGCAAGGACGTCCTGTACGTGTGCGACGCCTTTCATGCTGCCTCTTTGACAACAACGTTATGCTGCACGCCCAGATTGATCGAGCGGTCGGAGCTGGCAATGTGCGCTTCTACGACGTCCCCCACCTGCAGGTATTGCGGCCTCTCCTCCTGCATCTTCAAGAAAATCCGCCATTTTTCGACCTCAGGCAGCTGCGCCGCGGCGCGCTGCTTTTCGGGTGACGGGATGCTCAGTGCACAGCCGGAGGGCGTACCGGTTGCGAGCAGGTCGCCGGCGTGCAAGTCGTGTATGCGGGAAAGCTCCGTCAACGTCTCTGCCGGACCATAGACGAGACCCGCCGTGGTGTCGTTCTGGCGGACCGTTCCGTTGACCGTCAGCGTCAACACGAGCTCCTTTAACTTTGGAAAGTCCTCTTTCTCGAGGAGGCAAAGATAAGGACCGATGGGACCAAACGTCCGATAGCTCTTGCCCTTGTAGAACTGCATTTGCGGAATCTGGATATCGCGCGCGGAGTAATCGTTCACGATCACGGCGCCAGCAATGTATTCATGCAGGTTCTCGTCGGTGACCGTTTCGCGGGAGGTGATGTCGCGCTTGAGTACCAAACCGAGCTCGATCTCGTAGTCCAGGAAACGAACTTCGCTTGGTTTCACCACGTGCGAATTCGCCGGGACGATGCAGCTTGTCGCCTTCGTGAAGATCATATTGAATTTCTTCACGTCCGGGTCCATGCCAGACTCAATCATGTGCTCGCGGTAATTCGCACCCTGGCAGATGAACTGTTGATTGGCCGTCACGGGCGATAGCCATTGCACTTTGGACTCCGGAATCGTCGGAGCGCCGAGCATCAGTAACCGTTCAACCGGGTTGGCCTCGATAAACTCAGCGGTCGACTTGAACTCGCCGGGAATTGGGGTGATGGCGCCATGAGCAACCACGCCCCACTGCGCGCGGCCATCATGCAAGTAATGCAGAACGTGAAGTGCCATTTATTGATCTCCAGGTGCCATGGAAGAGGTTGGTTCAGGCGAAAATCTTCGCCAGTGTCCGCAGCTTGCTCAGCGTCAGATCGGGACTACGGCGCAGGTTTCTGAAGAGCGCCACGATGCTCGCGGGGGTAAAGCTCGGCTTCGTGAAGCTGCGCGGCATCGTCGGCCCCCACTGTGCCATCGCCTCACGGCTCACCGCGTGCACGCCCGTCGGCACATCGGCGGTAAACAGATCGCCGTCGCAATAGTGCTCGTGCTTGTTGCCCCACGGGTCCTGCCAGTAGTCAAAGATCTGGCTGCCCAGGATATGTCGGCCAATCCCCCACGCGTGCGTCCAGCCCTTCTCGCGCAGGACGCGCTGACCCATGCCGACCGCGTCGGCATCGACGAGCTCATACGCGCTATGGCTGTAGGTGGGCTGAAAGCCTTGTGCGAATGCAAGCGTATGATGATCGGCCGGCTTGTCACCCAGGTCGAGCCGCATGAACGCAACGACGGGCGAGCCATCGGGAAGCACCTGCACATCGCTCGGGATGAAGCCGAAATGCTGCGTGTACCATGCGCACGTTTCCTGATAGTCGGCGAGTTCGAGCACGACATGTCCGAGCCGGATAATTTCCGGAGCATTCTCGGGCGGCCGCTGCGTCCCATTGATGCGGACGGTCGCATCTACGGAGTTGAACGGCAATGCTGGCCGATGGGACAACGGCGCAGTGCGCTCCTGGCCCCATATCGCGTCCACGCGAAAACCTGACGGGTCCGCCAGTCGTACTACATAGCCGCCGCCTGCCAAGGAGAACCGTTCGACACCCGAAGCGCCAGGCAGTTTTGCGAGTGCATCAAGATCGGCCCTGTTATCGACCTGCAATCCGAAGCCGACGAACCGGGCTTTCGAAGCCTTCCGAACGACATAGCAGAAGGGCGAAGCGCCCGTTCCCCGCAAGAGGAGGAGCGCCTCACTCCGCGACACGGTTCGAAGCCCGAAGTCATTGAGGAACTGCTCGGCTTTCTCAAGGTCTGGCCGATCGAATATCAGATAGGCCAATGCCGACGCTTTGGTCGTGGGATTGGGGTGGCGGGCCGGATGCGCAGTGGTCAGTTTCATAGAATATTCACGCGGTGTGGATAGCGGTTTCGAGACGCCAGGCAGTGTCGCGCTCACTGGCTAACCAGCAGTGCTGTCCTGGCAAGGAAAGCGTCGTAGGGTTGCGCCCACCGGTTCGCAACCCACCAATAGAACATCCGCCGCTGGCGGAAGCGTTTCGATCCGCTGACCAGCCCGGCCGTGCGAGGCGAACGGCCCGGCACCTTCCTTTGATGTTGTCTCCACAGTCACTCCGTCTCCGTTTACAAGGCCGGCTCTCTCTGGCCGTTTGTGACATTAAACTCATCGATGATCGTTTTGTCAATATAGAGGTTTGAATCTATACTGCGGGTATAACCAGACTTGGGATCACCATGACGAACGCGATAAATCGCCGGCCGGCCAAACGTTCCAGCGCTGCTGCACCCGTCACTCCGCCTCCCGTCGCAGAAGAGCGGGAGCCACGCGGCGCGCGCCGCAAACGCGAGACACGTTCCCGTCTGCTCGACGCCGCCCTCAGGTTGATGGCCGAAAAGGGCATGGAGGGCGTCGCGATCAACGAAATCACCGAGGCCGCCGACGTCGGTTTCGGCTCGTTTTACAACCACTTCGAATCGAAGGAAGCGATCTACGCGACGCTCGTCGATAACGTGTTCGAAGAATTCGCGAACATGCTCGATCGCCTTGCGGGCGGCATTACCGACCCCGCAGAGGTGGTCGCCGTCTCTGTGCGCCACACTGTCCTGCGGGCGCGGCACGATCCGGTGTGGGGGCGTTTCCTGATCCGTGAAGGGTTTTCTGCGCGCGCGATGAGCCGCGGGCTGGGCCAGCGGCTACTGCGCGACATCGGCAACGGCATTGCCGCAAAACGGTTCGTCGTTGCCGACCCGTTTATCGGATTTCTCGCAGTGGGCGGCACGGTCCTCTGCGCGATCGCCGCCGAGCTGAACTTCGTCGCGCCTGGCGCGAACGCGGCGGGCGTGCTGAAAGAACTCGGCTTCAGCGGCGAGCACTTCCCGGAGCGCACGGCAGCGATGTTGCTGCAAACGCTCGGGCTAAAGCGCGCTGAGGCGGAAAAGATTGCGGCGCGGCCACTGCCCATCGTCGATGAAGCCGTCGAGGAAAATTGAGGATCGCGAAGCGAGCAAATCCGTTGGTCATGCTCTGGCAGGACTGACCAACGGCCGCGCGTACAATACCGTCGCGCCGCGCTCCGATGACGTGAACAGGCAGCGCAGCGTCCTCTGACACTCGTTTTCCGCAGCGGGGCGTCTGTCGTTGTATGTTCCAAACGCCTATCGTCTGGTTCGGGCTGAACGGCGAGGACGATCCGATCCGGCCAGATCGCCCTTGCACGTTCAACAATGCCGTCATTGCGTTGAAGTTTTCGTTGACGCAGCCGTCTGCTGAGCCGCGGGTAGTTCGCCCATCGCCTGGAACAATGCCGCTGTATCACTCATGCGCTGGGCCGCTGCGCGCGTGGCACCTATCTGGGCGTTGAGATACCTTGCCTCGGTAGCATGGGTTGCCGCCGAAGACAGTGAGCCCATGCGATGGCGCGACGCCGTATCGTCGAATGCCTCACGCGCGGCTTCTGTCGCGGCCTCGTTCGAAGCGAGCGTCTGCGCGTCGTTATCGAGCGCGGCAAGAGAATTCGCCACATCCTGGAAGGCAGAGAGCACCGTCGACTTGTAGTGCAATACAGCGGCGTCGTATGCGTCGATCGATGCGCGGCGCTGTGCGAACAGCGCGCCACCATGAAAGATCGGCTGCGAAAGGCCCGCGCCGATAGCCCACAGGCCGCCCGCGCCTGAGAGCACTGCTGGCCAGCTGAAGCCCCCGCGCCCCATCGATCCGGTTAGCGACAGGCTCGGAAAGAGTTGCGCGGTTGCAGCCCCCACGTCGGCCGCTGCTGCCTTGACGGCCGCGTCGGCGGCCCGGATATCCGGACGCGAGCGCAGCAGGTCCGAAGGCACGGCAACCGGTACATGCTCGGGCAGCGACAGGCTATCGAGATCGGGCACGCTCGGCGCGTTGTCCGGCGTGCGGCCGATCAACACCGCCAGCGCATGGATCGCGAGCGCGCGTTGCTGACGCAGCGCCGGCAGCGTCGCCGCGATGGCAGCGGCGTCCTGTTTCGACGCAAGCGCCTGTGCGCGCGAGACCGAGCCCAGCGCATAGCGCTGCTGATCCTCGTTTGCGGCATCGCCGGACACCGCAACGAGACGCTCGCTGAGCGCGATCTGCCGGTCGAGCGCCGCCACATTGATCGCGCTGCCGACGATGTTCGCGGCAAGCGCACGACGCGACGCCTCCAGTTCAAACGCCTGCGCGTTCACACGGGCCGCGCTCGCCGAATTCATATACCGCGTCTGGCCGAACAGGTCGAACGTGTAATGCGCGAGCAGTTGCCCGGCAAAGAAGTTGTATTGCACCTGCTCAGGGCCAAGCCCCGGCACGACGGGTGAACGCGCGCGCTCGACCTGCACGGCGCCGTCGATGGACGGCAGCGTCGATGCGCCCACCTGCGCGCGAAGTTCCTCTTGTGCTGCAGCAAGCGTGCGCTGCGTCGCCGCGAGCGTCGGACTGTTGCGCAAGCCTTCGTCGACGAGGGCATCGAGGCCGTCGGAACGGTAAAGATGCCACCATTGCGGAACCGCAGTTGCGCCGACATCGAATGTCTGTACGACACCACCCGCATCCGCGGTCTTCGACGGCTGCGCCTGGGCGCCATAGCGCGGGGGCGACGGCGTGGCCGGCGGCTCACCGCTGGGCCCGAACGAGCAAGCCGTCACAGTGAGTGCCGCGGCCACAGCCACCGCGGATGTCTTGTATGTAAAATTCATGATCAAACCTCCGCATGCTCGACGACGACGGGTTGCGCACTGCGCTCGTCGCGGCGCACCCTGAAGCACGTCGCGTAGAGCGCTGGCAAAAAGAACACCGTCAGCATGGTGGCGACGGTGATGCCGCCCATCAGTGCAGTCGCCATGGGTCCGAAGAAGCCCGAGCGAAGTAGCGGGATCAGCGCGAGCACGGCAGCGGCGGCCGTCAGCATGATGGGCCTGAAGCGCCGCACCGTTGCGCCGATAATGGCGTCGTAGCGCGCGTGCCCCGCCGCGATGTCCTGGTCGATCTGGTCGACCAGAATCACGGAGTTGCGCATGATGATGCCGAACATCGCAATCACACCGAGCAGCGCGACAAACCCGAACGGTTTGCCGAACAGCAGCAGTGCAGTCACCACCCCAATAAGCCCCAGCGGCGCCGTCAGCACGACGATAAACGTGCGCGCGAAGTTCTTTAGCTGGATCATCAGCAGCGTCAGCACGGCGATGATCATCAGCGGCATTTCCGCGTTGATCGACGTCTGGCCCTTCACGCTCTCTTCGACCGCTCCGCCCACCTCGATCCGATATCCGACAGGCAGCTTAGAGCGCACAGCGGTAAGTGCGCGCTCGATGTCGCGCGTGACGTCGATGCCCTGCGCGTCGCCGCGCACGTCCGCCTGCACGGTGATGGTCGGCTGGCGATCGCGCTCCCAGATCACGCCGTATTCCAACGTGTTGCGCACATGCCCGAGCGAGCCGAGCGGCACCGCGCCGTTCGGTGTCGGGATGGCGAGGCTCGTAAGCTTCGCGGGGTCGACGCGCTCGCTCTTCGGCGCACGTAGGTCGACATTGATCAGCTTGTCGCGCTCGCGATACTGCGTGACCGTGTAGCCGGACAACGTCATGGCGAGGAAGCTGGACACGTCCTCCGATGTGACGCCAAGCTGGCGGGCCCTGTTCTGGTCGATCTCGAACGAGATTGACCGTTCGGCCGGCTCGTCCCAGTCGAACTGGACGTTGCGCGTCCGTGAGTCGGCGCGGACCTTCTGCGCAACGGTGTCCGCCAGCGTGCGCACCGTTGCGATATCGTCACCGCTCACGCGGAACTTGATCGGGAAACCCACAGGCGGCCCGTTTTCGAGGCGCGCGACGCGTGTGCGCACGCCGGAAAAGTCCTTTTCCAGTTTCCCGTCGAGCCAGTGCATCAACGCCTCGCGCGTCTCCACGTCTTTGGCCGTGACGATGAACTGCGCGAAGTTGGGCTGCTGAAGCTGCTGGTCGAGCGGTAGATAGAATCGCGGCGCACCGGTGCCGACGAAGTCGACGAAGTGGTCGATCCCGTGCTTACCATCGAGAATTTTCTCCAAACGCTTTGATTCACGTAATGTCGCCTCGAACGAAGCACCTTCCGGGAGCCTCAGGTCGACGAGCAACTCCGGGCGCTCGGAGTTGGGGAAGAATTGCTGCGGGACCCGCGTGAACGCTCCCATCGCAATGACGAAGAGCACGGCGGTGACCCCGAGCACGACCCAGCGTCGGTCAATGCACAACGCGACCCAGCCCGACAGGCGCCGATAGAAGCCCGTGTTGTAGACGTCGTGTTCATGGTCGTGGCCGCCGCTCGCATGATCCTTGCGCTCCGGAAGCAGGTGAAACCCCAGCAACGGCACAAGCACGACGGCTGCGAACCACGAGACGACGAGCGAAATGGCCGAGACTTCGAAGATCGAGCGCGTGTACTCGCCCGTGCTCGATTTCGCAAGCGCAATCGGGAGGAAGCCCGAGACGGTCACAAGCGTGCCCGTCAGCATGGGGAATGCCGTACTCGTGTACGCAAAGGCCGCCGCGCGCACGCGGCTCCAACCCTGCTCGAGCTTCACGGCCATCATTTCGACGGCAATGATCGCGTCGTCGACGAGCAGCCCCAACGCGAGCACGAGCGTGCCAAGCGACACCTTGTCCAATCCAATGCCGAACAAGTGCATGCATAGCGCCGTCACTGCCAGGACGATCGGGATCGTGATGACGACGACCATGCCCGTTCGCAAGCCCAGCGAGATGAGGCTGACAACCAGCACGATCGCCACTGCTTCGCCAACCGCCTCGACGAAGTCGTCTACTGAATGCTTAACCGCATGCGGCATGCTTGAGACGGCCGCGAGTTTCAGACCCGCTGGCAATGAGCCCTGCAGTTCAGCCGTCCTCGCGTCCAGTGCCTTACCGAGATTGATGACGTCGCCGCCCTTTTGCATGGTCACGCCGATGCCGAGTACCGCTTGACCGCCGAGGCGCATTTGGGTAACTGGCGGATCGTCGTAACCGCGTTTGATCGTCGCAATGTCGCCGAGGCGGAACGCACGCTTGTTCACCGTGATCAGCATGTCCGCGAGCGCCTGCTCATCCTTGAAAGCGCCGCTCGGCCGTACAAACACACGGTCGTCCGCCGTCGTAATAGTGCCCACGGGTGCGACGGTGTTCTGCGCATCGATGGCCTGGGCGAGCTGCTGCGGCGTGATCGACAGTCGCGTCAGCTGCGCATTCGAAATTTCGACAAAGATGTGCTGATCGGGATCGCCGAAGTATTCGACCTTTGCCACGCCAGGCACGCGCAACAAGACGGTACGCAGCTTGTCTGCGTAGTCATGCAGTTGCGCGGGCGTGAAGCCGTCGCCTTCGAGCGCATAGATGTTCGTGTAGACGTCGCCGAACTCGTCGTTGAAGAATGGTCCTACCGCGCCTTTCGGAAGCGTTGCCCGTATGTCGCCCACCTTCTTGCGCACCTGATACCAGGTCTCGGGCACCTCCTTAACAGGCGCCGAGTCCTTCATCGCGAAGAAGATCATCGACTCGCCTGGGCGCGAATAGCTCTTGATATTGTCCACATAGGGGGCCGCCTGCAGTTGGCGACCGATCCGGTCCGTGATCTGTTCCTGCACGTCGCGGGACGCAGCGCCCGGCCAGTAGGTCTTGATGACCATCGTCCGAAAGGTGAACGGCGGATCTTCCGATTGTGCTAGCTGCGTATAACCGATCACACCAAAGAGCGTCATCAGACCGATCAGAAAGATCACAAGCTGCTGATGCCGCAGCGCCCAGGCAGACAGATTGAAACCGGTTCCGCCAGCGGCGGCATTATCAGAAGCATTCACGGGCGCGCTCGCGCGCGCGCTTTCATGGTCGCGCGCGTTCATGTCGGGAAGTTCTCCTGATGAAGCGGAGGCACCGCCTGCGCCTGCTGGCCTGAACTCACGGCATGGACGCCTTGCAGAACGACCCGGTCGCCGTCATGCAGGCCCGAACTCACCGAGACCGTGCGCTCGTCATATCGCTCGATCGTGACCGGGCGCAGCTCGAGCGTATTGCTGCCGTTACGCACGACCCAGACGGCCGGATTCTCGCCCTTGTGAAAGAGCGCTGTCACCGGCAGTGTGAACGGCTCGCCCGAAGCGCTATCGTCGGCCACGTCGAACATCACATTTGCCGTCATGCCAAGGCGCACTTGCGGACCCGGTGCAGCCAGCGTCAACTTCACCCGCCATGTGCGGCTTTCGCTATCGGCCGCGGCCGACACCTCACGCACCCGCGCTTCGAGCGTCTTGCCCGGCAGCGCCGGCAATGTGACGCGCGCTCGTGCCCCGATCGTCAACGCGTTCAGTGCCCGTTCCGGCGCGTCACAGACGATGTCGACGTCGCCCGTCCAATCAACGTGATAGACGGCCTGCGTGGCCTGCATGTTCTGTCCGGTATCGGCATCCTCCGATGTGACCACACCGTCATGGTCAGCTGTCAGCGCCGTGTAGCGCAGTTGATCGGTCGCGAGCGCCATCTGGGCTCGCGCCGAATCGCGCTGCGCCAGAGCCGTCGCATAGGCATCCTGAGTCTGCTCTAGTTGCGCTGCGGCGATCAGGTTCGCGTGCGCCTGCGCCTGATCACGGTCAAGCTGCTGCTTGGCGAAGCTGAGCCGATGCTCGGCGGCGGCCAACAGTGCTCTTGCATTGGCAAGGTTGTTGCGCAGATCGGTTGGGTCAAGTAACGCAACCGTCTGCCCCGCCTTGACCGAATCGCCGATGCGCACTCGTCGCTCGATGATTTTGCCGCCCACGCGAAACGACAGGGGTGTGGAGTAACGGGCCTGGACCTGCGCAGGCAACGAGGCACTCGCGTTGTTCGCATCCGGATGAACCGCAAGGGCGACAACCGGTTTGGCTTCCGGCACGACGGCTTCACGCTGGTGGCATGCCGAAAGAAGGATTGCGCCGCACGCCGCGACGACAACGGGTAACCGGTGCGTCGACCGGAACAAGAAGGGTAACAAAGAGCGCGCCCGTTTTAGCGCGACGGGTCCGGATAGTTTCACGATGTTCACAAGGCAGGTGATGAGTCGAGGTAGAAATGCCAACAGCGCTGATCGGGCTAGCCGTGGCCGCGAGAAGCAAGCCTCGCCAGCAGAGCGAGAACAAGAAAGCTCCTGATGCGTCGCTGACTCGCTACAAGAACTCGAATTCAGCGAAGCCCCGCATTCGGCGAGAGATCGCACGCGGAACGCCCGGCCATTGCAAACTTTCTGCGCTACGGTCCCCGATCTTGGTATGTTCGGGTCCGGTAAAATGCGCTCATCAGATAACGGCGCCGCAGTTCCCGCAAAGCAGAAGCGAACACCGCGCTGGCAGGCAATGCAAGCAGAACGCCAAAGAAACCAAACAGCTCGCCAAAAGCAAGTAACGAGAAGATGACGGCAAGCGGATGCAGGCCAATGCGCTCGCCGACGAGCCGGGGCGTAAGAACGACGCTCTCCAAGATTTGCCCGACTCCATACACTACAATCACGGCTCCGAACCCGTACCAGTTTGCGAACTGCAGAAACGCAGCCAGAAGCGCCAATGCCAGCGCGGTCGCGAACCCGATGTAAGGGATGAACACGGCAAGCCCTGTGAGAAGACCGACGGGCAGTGCGACGTCCAACCCGGCGATCTTTAGCGCAACCGGATAAAACAGCGCGAGTATTCCGACGACGAGCAGTTGCCCGCGCAGATACTGCGACATCATCTGATCGATCTCCGCAATGAAATCCCGTGTTTTCGCGAGCCAGCGTCGCGGCACAAAGCTCTCTATGCGCTCGAACGCTTCATGCCGGTCATAGAGCAGGTAGAAAAGAACGAGGGGCACGAGCACCACATTCCCCGCGACGCTGACCATCAGGCTGCCGCTTGTGCGCAGATACTCCCAAGCCGAGGGAGCAGCGCCTTGCTCGCTTGCTGATAAACGTGCGGTTAAAGCCTCACGGATATTCGCCAGATTGACCGAGTAGTCAATTCCCAGTAAAGCCATCCGCGGTCTCAGAACGGCGTCGAGATTCTGCACCATTGAAGGAAGCTGCCTCGCAAGCTCAGGTCCTTCCTTTTGAAGGACAGCAAATACTAACAATGCGAACAACCCGATAAGCATTGCGATCAGAGAGATCATAAGCAGGGCGGCGAGGCCCCTGGGCGTGCGATGTCGAACTAGCCACTCCACGCCCGGCTGTAAAACGTACGCGATGATTGCACCGAGAAGAAACGGTGTTAGAACAGGACGCAATGCCCACAGCAAAACACCGGCCAACAAGGCTACGGCGCCCCAAAACAACGACTGGCGATGGTAAGTAGTCAAAGGTACTCTCATCCGGGTGCTAGCTGGTTGCGCTTCTTCGCCCGGGAACGTTGCATGCATGATCGCGCATGGTCCGCATAAATTACTTTGGCTTCCTAATAGTAGAAAGCGCCTCTCTGTCGAAACGATATGGTTTGGCTGCCCTTATTTGTTAAGGATGTCAGGCTTCCAGCGGTCGAAATCGGCCCAGCCCCCCCTAACTCCGGGGCAAAAGTTCAGTCATTTATCGTCTTCGTATTCGGGGCCGTGCTCAATGACCCACGATAAGAAGGCGACAGCAATAGTCCTTAAGCCCTTGCCGCACATGTTTGGCCCGTTAATCATGTTGAAGAACATAATGCCATCGCTGATACTCGCCATCCCGATCGCCAGTGCCTCTGTCTGTCCGCGCGACAATTCCGCTTTATTGGCCGCCCGTAGGCTCCGAATGCACTCACCCGTAGCGGCTAATCTCTGGTTTCGCAACGCATTGATGGGATCTCGGTACGCAGCATCCCTCGATGCTAGAAGAGCACCTTCTGCCCAAAGACTGAACGAATCGGGCCTGAGGGAATCGGTGAAACAGGCAGTGGCACGTTCCTTCACTTCATCGGACGTGCCGCCCTTCTTCGTGATCGCGTGCAAATTCAAACAAGTCCGTTCGCCGTCCCGCCGCAACAGCTCGATTAGCACTTCAGCCTTGCTCTCAAAGTTAAAGTAGAACGCACCACGCGAGTATCCGGCCTCCTCCGAGATGTCGTCCACGCTCGTTGCAGCCAACCCCTTACGTACGAACATTGTCTCGGCCGCGTCGAGCAGCCGTTCCCGCGTTCGCTCTTTGCGCTCCGCGCGTGTTAGGCGTTTCCGCTTCATAGCAACGGCTCTGGTTACAAACAGCTTGCTGCCACTGCCTTCAAACTGCACCTCTCTCGGAATACGCAGGTTGGAGCTCTCATCACGGGGGTAGTCCGCGCCTCCGTTTCGGAAGATTAAACCGCAAACTGATATCTATGTCAACAATGGGTTTAACGTCATACATGATTGAACGCTACACGCGCTGCTTTCGCGTTGAGGGGGCATGACCGAGAAGTCGCCTTGATACTTTTCGGCGATCGGCGACCCGCCTGCCCGCCTGGGCGTTTGGCTGCGTCTACGCTTCCGGGGTGCCAGCGGCCGCAGCGGTGCGCGCGGAGCGAACGTCGTCCAACGAAGCAACGCCAGCCGGAGAGACGTTGGCCGCTTGGTTCGCCGAGCGCTATGCGACCGCTTGCTTGAAGATGGACGACGAATGGATGGCATTGTCAGCGTCGCGCTGTGGCTCGGCCCTTACGCAAACTTCTTCCTATTCGTCACCTGCTCGTTCCTGCGAACGCGCTTGCCGCCGGCAGCATAATAAGAAACGTACACGGGCATGACGCGCTCGTGGTTGCAACGAACACCCGCTGTCGGTTTGCCGTCGCCGTCAGTCAGTCGTCGTGCCTGACGCGGGTCTCGTCGAGCACCGTATGAACGCCATCGAGCGAACGAACCGCCTCGTATGCGACCTTTTTCGCGGCCGCCGACGATACCGTGCCTCGGAGCGTGACGGTGCCGTCGGCGACGCGCATTTCGATATCGTCTGCCTCGATATCGGCCGCACGGCGCATGGCCGCGTGGATACCGGACGTCGCCTGCAATTGCATCTGCCGGTCACTGACCCGCAACAGGTTGACTATTCCGGTGATGCCTGTCAAATGCGCGACGACATGCTCCGCGAGTTTTCGCTGGAAGGACCACGGCATCTCGCCCGACAAGGTGACGCAGCCATGCTCTACCGCAACTTCAATCGCATCCGCAGGAAGGCACGCCTCCCATCTCAGCGCCACGCGCACATCCGACGCCAGCGCGGCATCCGTGCGCTGCGCTTCATGCGACAGTTCCACTACGATGCAGTCGTTTACGGAGTCAACGCCCGGCAGTGCGCCAGCGATCTCGCATATGACCCGCTTATTCGCGTAGCTTCTGACGCTTCCCCGAAGCGTCACGCGCCCGTCATGAACATCTACGATCACCGGTTCCGATGCAAGGTGCGCGTCCAGCCGAAGCGCATCGTCGATTGCGACGATCAGCGCGTTGTCGTTTTGGGGCGAGCCCTCTGCGCGCCGTTCTGCCGGCAGGGTTGAGCGGGGTGCGGAAACATTCGTCGGCGACATCGTCAGCGTGCTCATGTCAATCGTCCCACAACGCATTGATCAGACCGGCCGTGACAGCGAAGCGCATGCCGAGGCAGACATCAGTCGCCCGCGAACGGACCCACGAGTCCTTGACGTTGTCACGGTGAACCAGACTACCGCCGTCGAGCCAGACTCGTTTGATAAGGATCAATTGCAGCGCGCGCCGAGTCGCGACGTCGTCGCGCTCCTCGGCGCATCATCGCGCGCGCGGCGCTCGTCGGACGATGACGGTCAAGGCGTAACGAGCGGCCAGACATAGACTTCGTGAAGGCGAGTTTGCTCCGGGTCTCGGTCTTCGGTGCAGGGTGTATTCGTTCATCCCATAGCATGCGCAGCATCTCCGCCACGAGCGGGCCCGCGAACAGGCCAATGAGTCCGAACGCGGCAACGCCTCCGATGATACTGAGCAACGCCAGGGCGAACGGCATGCGCACCGCATTGCCGATGACCACCATGCGGATGACATTGTCGACCGAGCTGACCACCAGCGCGCCCCAAAGCAGCAGACCGATGCCGCCCCACAGATTTGATTCCATGAGCAGCGCGACGCCGGTGGGCAGCCAAACGAAGAGCGCGCCGAACGGCACGAGCGCCGCGAATGCCGTCAGCAACGCAAGCAATAGCGGCTCATCGACGCCTGCCGCCCAGTAACCTATGCCGGCACACGCCGCTTGCCCGATTGCAGTGAGGGGAACCCCGATTAGCACCGCGCGCGTCACGCTGCGAAGTACCGCGACGTAGGCTTCGAGCCTTGGACCTATAAGCGGTTCCAGTAACCGACGTACCTTCGCAATCAGCGATTCACCATGCCGATAAGTGAAATAGAGCGCAATGAAAGTAAAGCCGAAGTGCAGCACATTGCGGCCTGCCAGGCGGCCCGCCTTCGACAGGGCGCTCAACCATCCGTCGCCTGGAAATGCGACATCTTTCCTCAAGGCTGGCGCGTCGCGTATCAGCTCGGATAGTCTCGCGCCGACGACCGGAACATCCGCGACAACTGAGGCAAGCCGCTTCGGCTCCCCGCCGCTCCACGCGACGAATCGATTAGCGACTTCGACGACCTCGCGGGTCAACGGCACTCCAATGGCAATCGTCGATCCGACGATGACCAGCGCGACCGAGACGGTCATCATCAGCGCGCTCAACGACGCGCCGCCGCGCATGCCCTTACGCATGAATATGTACAAGGGCCACGTTGCATAGGCAAGAAGGAATGCCCACAAGACCGGGCCGATGAATGGGCGGACCAGCAGTGCTCCCAACGCGAGGATCACGATTGGGGCAAACCACGATGCATTCGACGCATCCGTTCGCTTTTTCATTTCGCTATTGCCGCTATATCGCCGCTATCGGAGCGGAGCGTCGGGTTGAGTGTCAGCGCCGATATGAACCTGACGCGCCGCTTAGCAGAAATCTGACGCAAGACGGTGCAGGCGAACCGGCCAGTTGGTCCGCCTTCCATCCATCATGATGCGATCGCAAGCTGCGCCGATCTGATCTAGATCAACCTCCCCGACGCGGGCGCAATCAAGATGGTGCTATCGCATACAGAAGGGCACGCCGAGACGACTGCCCGATATACGAACATGGAACCCACTGAAGATAAGGCCGAGGCCTATCGGCCGCGACGAGTACTGATCGCCCTCGACACGTCGCCTGCATCGGAGAACGCGCTTCGCTACGCTTGCAGCTTCGTCTCACCCGGCACGTTCGTGCGTCTTGTCAGCGTGGTCGATAACCCGTATGTACCGCTGCCGCTTCCGGACAGAATCCCGCTTTCACTCGACTCGGTCCGCCGCGATCTGATCGAAAGCGGCCGCGAAATGCTGCGTCACGCCCAGGCGCAATTCGCCGGGCATGGACTTCATGCCGATACCGAGCTTGTCGAATTATCGAAGCAAGGTGGGGACGTCGTGCATGCGATCGCTGAAGTAGCGACGAAGTGGAATGCGGATCTGCTGGTCATCGGTGCGCGTCAGCATCACGGATTGCTGCGCTGGATCGAAGGCAACGTAGCCGAGCCGCTGACCGCCAATGTCAAGCTGCCTCTCCTGATCGTTCCGGAGTCTTTCGCAGCGACGGATGAGAAAGGTCCGCGGCGCATTCTCTTCGCTGTCGACGGCAGCACCGAGGTCGTTCCGGCGCTTCGCGTGGGCGCGAAGTTCGCGACATCGGAAACTTGCATAAAAACGATCTACGTCATCGACAAAGCCGCGCGGTTCGACAATCCTCTGCCCTTTGCCTTGTTCGAAGAAGCATTCATGGCAGAAGGCAAGTCGGCCATGACGATCGCGCGACGCGTGCTCGATCACGTTCCCGGACACAAAACCGCTGAGATCGTGAGCACCAGCCAGTGCAGGGACGATATCGCTCATACAATCGTGCGCGAGGCGAACGCGTGGCGTGCCGACCTGCTCGTCATGGGCACGCATGGCCGGCGCGGAGCCGCGCGCTGGGTGCTCGGCAGCGTTGCGCGCCGCGTGGTGGGCATCACGTGCACACCGCTATTGCTCGTCAACTCCGCATTCGGCTAAGTGCTGCACGTTGCTCAGGCGCTGTCATCGAGTGCATGAAAAAGCTCGTCCTCCTGCGCGCAGTGCAGGCGGACGACGGCATCGAGGACGTACAGCAGTCGCTGCAACTCTCGTACGCACCGTTCGTCCGGTCCGTCTGCCGGAAGATCGGCCGCTATGCGCCGTAACACGTGAACAGTGCGAAAGATCTCCGCGTGAGTGCCGGCCATCGCCGCCATGGGGTCTTCACCGCCGAGCCGCCTGGCGAGGTCTGGATACAGACGGATATCGTCCTCCTTCTCGTGCGCCAGCAGAACACGCACCAGGAGTTCGTTGATTCTTTCCAGCTCCGCCGAGACTGCTTGCCTCGGAAGCCCAGGCAAACCTTCAGCGAGACGCCTGATTTCACCCAATACCGGTTCGAGTCCGAGGTGGGCGGCTCGCAGGCGCTCCGCATCGCCTCGCGGCAGCGCATGCTGGCGCGACCTGGACTTCATGTGCAGGACACGAAGCGCGTTTGCGATCACGGCGATGTCTATCACTTCCTGCAACACAGCGCCGTACGGTGGACTCAGGTAACCGAGCGCTGCCACGATCATGGCAGCGATCGACAATCCCATGCCCGCCGCCGCACTTTGTACGGCGATGTGCTGGCATCGTCTGGCGATTTCCAGGCCCTCCACGAGGCGGTCGAGCCGATCGGTCAGCAGCACGATGTCAGCAGCCTGCGCGGAGGCCGCGGCACCCCGCGCGCCCATTGCTACGCCGATATCGGCGGCCGCGAGCGCGGGCGCATCGTTGACGCCGTCGCCGACCATGACGACCACACCCTCCGCGCGGGCAGAACGGATCAAAGAGAGCTTGTCGCCGGGCGTCTGTTCGGCATGGACTTCGTCGACGCCCAGACTCGCGCCGATGCAGTCCGCGACATCCTTCCGGTCGCCCGTCAGCATGGCGATTCGCCTGATGCCTGCGCGTCTGAGCAAGCGCAATGCACGGGGCGTATCCAGCCGGATGGGATCGGCGAGCCTGAGTGCGCCGACCATCACGCCGTCCACGTCCACAAAGACGGCCGAACCGCCTTCATGACCGAGATGGCGCAGGACCGCAGCGCTCCACGGCGCAGCTTGCGCCCGGGCGACTGCATGCGCGAATGAACCGATGACCACGACCTTGCCATCGACTGTGCCGATCACGCCCGCTCCTGGACACTCGGTGACCTGCGACGGCGCAACGAGCGAGAGGCCGCGCTCGCGTGCCGCCACCGTGAGCGCTTCTGCCACGACATGTGCCGACGCCTGCGCCAGCGAAGCGGCCAGTTGCAAAACGAGTTCGGGTTCGATGCCGGGACTGCTCTCGATCGAGACGAGCCGGGCGCGTCCGCTCGTCAGCGTGCCAGTCTTGTCGAAGAAAAGGATCTGTGCTCGCGCCAGACGTTCAATGGCGTCGCCGCTCTTGACCAGTACGCCGCGCCTGGCGCAAGCGGACATACCCGAAACGATCGCAATGGGCACGGCGAGTAACAGCGGGCAAGGCGTCGCGACGACCAGAACGGCCAGCGCGCGGATCACGTCGCCGGTCAAGATCCAGCATGCGCCCGCGACGACGATCGTGAGCGGAACGAAGAATATCGCGTATCGATCCGCGAGACGCGCGGTCGGACTGCGCGCCTGTTGCGCCGCTTCGACCATACGGATGATGCCGGAGAACGTGCTGTCACGCGCCGCCGCTGTCGCGATCATTTCGAACGGCGCGCCCGCGTTCAACACGCCGCTTTGAATGAGCTCGCCGGCGCCTCGCGGCCGTATGGCCGCCTCGCCGGTAAGCGCCGACTCATCGAGTTCCGCTTCCTGTTTGAGCGTGCCGTCTACCGGCACCCGCTCTCCGGCCCGGACGAGCAAGCGGTCTCCCGTGCGAATCGCCTCCGGATCGACCTGACGCCATTCTCCCGCTTCGTACCGGTGCCCATAGTTCGGCGCAAGCGTGAGCAACGCCGTCATCTCGGCGCCCGCACGCGCCTGCCCGAACGCTTCGAGCGCCCTTCCGCCTGCCACCATCAGCGAGATGACTGCCGCGGTGAAATATTCGCCGGTAAGAGCAGCGACGCCCATCGAGAGCAGCGCGAGGACATCGACGCCCGCCTCGCGCCGACGCAACTTTTGTGCGGTCGATAAGCACAAGATCGCGAACGATGGCGCCACGCACGCAAGCCAGAGCGCGTGCGCGATGGCGATCCGCCCCGCCGTGAACAGGCCTGCTCCGGCCGCAAGCCCGAGCGCAACGACACCGACGACGTAAAAGTGAAGTGAGGACGATCTGCTCGACATGACATTCGACGCTTGCTCTCGTCGACAGGAGGGTTCGAGTGCGGGGCTTCTCTTCAAAGAGCGGCAGGCGTGCCATCGACTCGCGTTCGATGCGCCGGGTGAGTTCACCGAGCCTCGCCGAAGTTTCGACGGGCAATGGGTCTGCATGATCGGTCCGTTGGATTCGGGCCAGCATAAGCCTGAGCGCAGGCAATTCGTTGATGTGAGTCAAGCGAGAGTGGGAGCGCGTTCGAGCGTAGCGGTACCGTCAGGCGCATGCGGACTGATCCAGATCAATCGCGATGTCACGCGAGGTGAAAGAATCAGTCAACTCCCTCTCATCGGATGCTTTCATCGGCGAGCATGCAATCATGGTCAGACCGCTCTTTCGCATCGGCGCCGTGCTGAATGCACCGGCACCGCGTCCGCTCGACACGGCGCCGAACGCCGTCATCGTTCTTCCCCGGCCGCTGCGCTTCGGCGGCATGCCCTTGCTGGATGCGCTCGCCGCGCGCCGGACCTCACGGGAATTCTCGGATGAAGCCATCAATCTCGATGTGCTCGGCGAGTTGCTGTGGGCCGCCAATGGCATCAACCGCGACGCGGAGGGCGGCCGTACGGCGCCGTCCGCGCTCGGCGGCTATGAGATCGATATCTACGTGCTGCTTGCCACGGGCTCGTATCGGTATGACCCGGACGCACACCGGCTCGTGCTCGCCGCGCCGTTCGATCTGCGCGCAACGACGGGATACCAAGACTTCCTCTCGAATGCGCCCGTCGATCTCGTCTATGTCGCCGATCTGAACCGCATGCAGGACGTGCCCGCCCGCCAGCGCGAGAGCTTCGCGTATGCAAGCGCCGGCGCGATCGTGCAGAACGTCTATCTGTATTGCGCTTCGGTGGGGCTGGCCGTGGGTGCTCGTGGCTGGATGAACCGCACGGCGCTCGCGGCCAATCTGAAGCTGCCGGTCGGGTCGAGCCCCTTGCTGGCGCAGACGGTCGGACACTTCGCGCACGCTCATCGAAGCCCATGAATGGTCGCACTGGAGCCACTATGAACGACACAACCGAACGCGCCGCACTACACGTGATCCGTCTCGATCACAAGCGGCTTGCCTCCGTCACCGAGACCATGCTCGACTTCGTCCGCATGCTCGGCGAGGGCGGCTCTCCGCCCGATCCCATCGTGCTGCGCGCAATGCTTTACTACATCCGCGAGTATCCGGAACAGTTCCATCACCCGATGGAAGACCGCTTCCTCTTCGCTGCGCTAAGAAGCCGCACGGACGACTTCGACGACGTGCTGGACGAACTGCAATGCGAGCATATCGAAGGCGACGTGCGCCTGCGCAATCTCGAGCACGCGCTCACCCGTTTCGAGTTGAAGGGCGAAGCCGTGCTGCTTGGTCTGCGCACGCTGATGGAGCAATACGTCGACTTTTGCGCGAACCACAGGCGCGTCGAGGAGACGGTCATCATTCCTGCCGCCGAACGTTTTCTGACTGAAGCCGACTGGGCATGCCTCGATGCGGCCGTCGAGCGTCGTCTGGACCCGTTCGGCGAGGCGACTTTCGAAGGCGAGAGCCTGGCGAGCCTCTATCGTCTGATCGCCAATGCGGTGCCCGCTGTCGCTGAAGCACATCAGAACGCGTGAGCACGATGTTCGAGCCTGCGATCGCGTCATTGCGTGAGCCAGAGGCGGATCGGCGCCGCCCGGTTCGGCACGCCCGCTCTCACGTGACCCGGACGCTCGGCGCGTTCGTATGCGTGAGTGTGTGCGGCCCCTGCCTCGCGTTCACGACGCCGGAACCTTTCGGGCTCGTCGACGCGCAGCGCTGCATGTTTTGCCATAAGGTCGACACGGCTTTCCGCGCGCCCTCGTTCCAGCAGATTGCCGACCGCTACCGCGACGTGCCCGGCGCAAGCGACATGCTGGAAAAAAAACTGCGCCAGGGCGGCGAGGCGCACTGGGGAAACATGGCGATGCCCTCCGCAGCCGGGCGAGGCGGCGGCCCCCTTTCGAGGGAAGACGCACACAAGCTCGTTCAGTGGGTGCTGAGCCAATGAAGCGGACGACATCATGACCCGCACAGCAGATTGTGAGGCTCTCATGACCTTCAAGACGATCGTCGTGCAACTCGATACGGGCACGCACGCGAAGCACCGGCTCGACGCCGCAGTCGCGCTCGCCGAACGCTTCGATGCCCATCTGTACGGCGTGTACTCCGAATTCACGCTCGATCCGCGCTTCTACTACCAGGCGGATCGCCAGCACCGCTACGAGGTGCCGCTTGCGGATCTATGCCGCGAGCGGCGCGAGCGCGCCGAGCACATGTTCCGCGTGCGCCTCGCGTCGACCAAAGTGGAGCACGACTGGCGGGCAAGCGAAATGACCGGAGGATCTTCGGTCATCGATCATGCGCGCTGCGCCGATCTCACCATCGTGGGACAACATGATCCGGACGAGCCCGACGCCTATCTCGCCGACCGCTTTCCCGAAAGCACGATCATGGGTGCGGGCGGCCCGGTACTGGTTTGGCCCTGCAAGAACTCGCCGAGCCCGCTCGGTGCGACGGCGGTCATCGCATGGGACGGCAGCCGGGAAGCCGCGCGCGCCGCTTACGATGCACTGCCGTTGCTCTCAAGGGCGAGGCGCGTGGACATCGTATCTATCCGCACTGACCGAGACCCGCCGCTCGGCGACGGGCGCGCCGCGTCGGACCTTGCGCGAAGCCTGATCCGGCACGCGGTTCGCGCGAACGTCATCGAACTCTCCGTCCCGCGGGGCGCACATGTCGAGGAGGCATTGACCTCCTATCTGAAATCGCAGAGCGCGCGACTGCTCGTCATGGGCGCATTTCACCATGGCCGCGTGCGCGAAACACTCCTTGGCGGCTTCACGCGGGCCGTGCTCCGCGAAGCCGAGCTTCCGGTCCTGATGTCGTACTGACCGGACGGACCCGTCGCCTTCAACGAAGCAGATCGGCAAGCGTCAAGTGAATGGGCGCGTTGCTCGGACCCAGCTCGCCGAGCTTGCGGGCCGCGACGAACAGAAAGTGCTCCGGGTCGGCCATGAAGAGATTCTTCATGCTTGCTTCGTCGAGATGCCTGACCTGCAACAACTCGCGAAACACGTCGCCCTCGACGCGGAAGGTCTGCGGTCTTCCGTCCAGACTGCCGGTGAATTGGACGCAGCCGCCCTCGCAACATACCGGTGCGTCGAGCGTTAATTCCTGAATCATGGATGCACTCCTCGGCTCGTAGCCAATCGCACGGCGCGCGATGACGCCGTGCCCACGCAAGCTCAGATGCCCGGCATGATCGGGTACGGGATGGTGTGATCCTCCACCCGCTTGACGCCCGGAATGCTCTCCGACGCGATGCGCATGGCATCCAGTTGATCGCTCGACCAGACAGTGCCCCACAGATGCACCACGCCATCGCGCACGACGATATTGCGCCCCGGGAACGCCCAGCCGCGTCCGGCGAGCTCGCCCATGAGCATTGCGCGGATTTCCGCATCGCTCGTCGCGGGAGCCCGCGGCTCAACGAACGCGGAAGCCAGCGCCTGCACGAGATTCGAACGGCTCACGATGCCCACGACGCGCCCTTCGCGCAACACAGGCACGCGCTTGATGTGATGGCTTTCGAGCACCGAAGCAATCTCGGTGAGCGATGCGTCCTCGCTGACACAGATGGGGTCGCGACTCATGATCTCGCCCACCTTGCGCGCGTGCGACCTGATGTAGTCTTCCGCGCCGCTATCCGAGCCCAGCATCTCGAGCCACCAGGACCGGCGAGACGGCGTCTTCTCGGTATCGATCTCCTCGCGATGGAGCAGGTCGCCCTCGCTGATCATGCCGACGACATGCTGTTCCTGATCGACGACAGGTGCGGCGCTGATACGGTGCTTCGTCAGCAACATCGCCAGTTCGTGCACCGTCGTATCGGGCGTCACGGAAACGACAGAGGTAGTCATTACGTCGCGTGCTTGCATCTTCATCTCCAGGCGGCTAAGTGATCGGAACATGAGGGAAAGTCGTCTTTCGACACATCCATCACGCACTTTCTCGCGTGCGTGGTTCACGATACCGCGCGCGCTCTGCACGCCGTTGACATGCATCAACTGCTTGCAACTCGATCGTGCTGGTCGCGAACCAGCATCGAGGGAATCTTCGCGAGGCTCGCCACCCGGTTGGCGACGCTGCCAACGAACGCTCGCATCACGCCACGTCTGCCGTGCGTTCCCAGCACGATGAGATCGGCGTTCCAGCGTTCGGCTTCGCGCAGCAGCGCATGAGAGACATCGTCGGCGCTGATGTCCGTGCTGATCAGATCGACCGACACGTGCGAGCGTGTGACGTTGGGCGCAGATGCCAGCCCCCCTGCCGCCGCTGCGATCGCCGACTCGCCTTCCTTGACGAACGCGTCCTCGAGCGCGGTCACGGGTACGAAATCGCTGTAACGTACCGCGCGATCGACGACATAGACCACACGTATCCGCGTGTCAGGCGTCGCAAGCGCGGCACCGAGGTTCACCGCCGCGAGCGACGTCGGACTGCCATCGACCGCGAACAGAATCCGATGAATGCCAGCGTCGCGCGCGGCGTCGTAACCCGCAGGCACCGCGATCATCGCGCAAGGTGCAAGCTGGCTCAGCCTGTCTGTCACGGACGGATCGAGCCACCTCACGAGACCGTGATGTTGCCGGGTACCCAGGATCATGAGATCCGCGTGCTCTGCCTGTGCGGCTCTTGCGAGCGCATGCGCAACATCGCCGCCCTCTTTCGCGAGATCGATCACCCGTGCTCGCACGGAGGCGGTCGCGCCCGCGAGCGCACTGCTCGACTCGGCAATCGCGCATTTCGCATCTTCCACCAGCTCTTTGTGCGCAGCGCCGAAATCAAGCCCGGCGAGCGCCGCGTGGGGTGCGAGCAGATGCGGGTCGAGTGCCACAGCGGCAATCGTGAGTTGGGTGTCAGGCCGTAAGAAATGCCGCGCAAAAGCGGCGGCGCAGCGAGACGCGTCGGAGGAATCGACGCAAAGAACGACGCGCCTGAAGCCGCCAGCGCGCGCCGGCGTGTCCTTGTCTGCTTCCATAACTTACCTCCCGGCGCGGCCCGCGGATTCGATTCGCACCGCCTACCGCTCGCTATGACACGACGCCTGACGCAGATCAAGCCAATGCGGCGTATCGCGTTCGGCATGTTTCATTGACTCGTGTCGAATCGCCCTCGCCTGACGCGCGTACCCAGCCGGTCATGTCTAAAAGATGGCGCCTCCAATGGCGCGACAATGCAAGGCATTCAGTTGAATTCGAGGTTATCCACCGAGCGGCCACTGGCTGCATCGAATCGAATCCGGCTAGACGTTGATCGTATGGGTGGCCTTTAGACGAATCCACGCCATGCCTTCGCGCAGCCCGGCAATTACGGCTTCACGTTCGTTATCGAAGGTGCTCGCGTGCCTGAAGCGATGCATGAAGCGGCCACCCTCCACGTTGCGCTGCTCGACGCTGATCGAACATTCGACACCTCGGGGCGTTTGCTCCGTGCAGCAGGTGACGGTCCAATCGGCATCGTCTATGGATCCCTTGAGCGACATGGCGGTTCTCCCTTGGATAAAGCGAATATCAGTTGTCATGCCGCGCCCGTTTCATCGTTCCGGCGTAGAAGCATCGGGCGCTTCAATCATTCCGTTGCCTGCAGCGAGCCCGACACGCCGATGCTAAGCGCAGCGCGCAGCGCGGCCTTGAGCCAGGTCAATGAATGACGCATCTGTTTTCGCGATGCCATCGTTTGATTTGAGTCAACGGAGATCTGCTCCACGATCCGCAGAATCTCCCCATGCAGGCCAGCGCGCAGCGGAAGCGCCGGCAACCGGATCGAACCGACGAGCAGGAAGTGGTCCTCTGGAAGGACACCGGACGGTGCTGCGCGATGACGATACCCGTGCTCATGTCCCACTGAACCGCACCTCTTTCACCTTTCGAGGAGCCCCCCATGTACACCCGCATACTCGCGCCGATCGACGGTAGCGTCACTTCCGCGCACGCCTTCGATGAAGCCATCAAAATCGCGCGAGCGAACGGCGCCGAGCTGCAGCCGCTCTATGTCGTCGATTTGCAGCCGATCGCGTATGACGCCGCCGCTACCTTCTATCCCGACATGCGCGAAGCGCTTCTCGAAGAGGGCCGGCGCCTCGGCGCGCAAGCCGTCGAGCGCATGGTGCGCGAAGGCGTGAAAGGCACGCCGCGCATCAGCGAAGTCGAGCTGACCGGCGATGACATCGCGGAACGCATCCTGCGCTGTGCCGAGGATTTCGGCGCCGACCTCGTCGTCATGGGTACGCATGGCCGGCGCGGCTGGCGGCGCCTGGTGCTGGGCAGCGTCGCCGAGCGTTTCATGCGAATTGCACATTGTCCCGTGATGCTCGTGCCGGGACGCGAGGCCGAAGAGGACGCGCAACGCCGGGAGCAAACCGCAGAAACTGCCGACTGATCCCGGCGGCGCGCGCGTCGACCCTATAATTAATTCGCACTTCCCTTACTGCGCAGCTTCACGACACGCAAGCACGGACCGCCGAAGCGTATGAGCGAAAACGAAGGTCGAAGTCCCGCGCAAGCGAACGGCCAGCACGTTCGACGAGCCTCGTCGCGCGAAGCAACCGGGCAAGCACTGCTGGCGGGAGCGACACTCTTCGGCGTGTGCTGGATCGGCGTTCAATACCTGCCTTCGATTTGTACGCTGTCTGTCGCAGCACGGGCGTGGCTGCTGGCGGCCGCCGCGATCTGCGCCCTGCTGCTTGCGAGCGCCATCCTTCTACTTTCCACGCAACGCGTCAGGCGGGCGAGCGCCGGTTCGACAACCGTGAGCCACACGCGGCTCGACGGCATCATCCGGTCTACGACGGACGCCATCATCACAGTCGATTCGACGCAACGTATTGTCCTGTTCAATCCCATGGCCGAACGCGTGTTCCGGTGCGCGGCGAGCGACGCGATCGGCGGGCCGCTGTCGCGCTTCATCCCCGAGCGTTACCGGTCGGCGCATGAGCACCAGGTCCGGCACTTCGGAAGCACGGGGGTATCGGATCGTCAGATGGGCCCGCAGCGCGTGCTATACGGCCTGCGCGCCGACGGCGAGGAGTTTCCCATCGAGGCATCGATATCGCAGGTCGAAGATGACGACGGCAAGCTGTTCACCGTGATTCTTCGCGATGTCACCGAGCGCGTGAAGGCCGAGGCCGAGCTTCAGCGTTCGCGCGAAGAATTGCGCGCGCTCTCGGCCAATCTCCAGCAAGTACGCGAGCAGGAAAAGAGCCGCGTCGCACGCGACTTGCACGATGATCTCGGGCAAACGCTGAGCGCGCTCAAAATGAATATATTCGCGCTGCACGCACAGCTTGGCGCGCACACACTGCTGAATGAAGACGTTGCCGCTCAGTTTCAGCACATGGTTGGGCTTATCGACCGCAACATCGCCTCGCTCAGACGCATCGCATCGGATCAGCGGCCCGTCATGCTGGACGACCTGGGGTTATCGGCTGCCATCGACTGGCTTGTCGATGATTTCATCCGGCGCCACGGCATCGACGTGAGGCACAATCTCGATACCGGCGATCTCGCGTTCAACGCGGATGCCGCAACCGCGGTCTTCCGTATCATCGAGGAGGCGTTTGCGAATATCGTGCGACACGCCCGCGCGAGCCGCGTCGAAGTGTCGCTCAACGCCGATGCTGCCAACTGCGTGCTGCGCGTGGGCGACGACGGCATCGGCGCCTCGTCCTTGCCGGCCGCGAACGGCAAATCGTTCGGCTTGATCGGGGTGCGTGAACGCGCGCATGCACTGGGCGGGCGCGTGTTCATCGATTCGACGCCCGAGTGCGGCTTCGTGCTGACAGTCGTCCTGCCACGCGAAGCGGTGGCGGAGAGGGAATCGCAACCATGACTACAAGAGTGCTGATTGCGGACGATCACGCGATGGTGCGCGACGGCCTGCGCCACATTCTCGGCAACGCGAGTGGTTTCGAGGTGGCCGGTGAAGCCTGCGACGCGGCGAGCACACTCGCGCTGGTGCGCTCGACGCCGGCGCAGGTGCTGGTGCTCGATCTGTCCATGCCGGGCCGCAGCGGCATCGACCTCCTCAAGCAGATCAAGGATGAAAGGCCCGCGCTACGCATTCTCGTACTCACCATGCATGCCGAACAGCAATACGCCGCCCGGGCATTCAAGGGCGGTGCGTCGGGGTATCTGACGAAGGAAAGCGCGAGCGCGGAATTACTGGCTGCCGTCACCAAGGTCGCCGCGGGCGGCGTGTACGTGAGCCTCTCGATGGCCGAGCGCCTCGCGCAAAGCCTGACCGAGCCTGCCGACGCGCTGCCCCATCAACGCTTGTCGGACCGGGAGTTCGAGGTGTTTCAGCGGCTTTGCGCGGGCGAGTCCATCAACCAGATCGGCGAGGCGCTGTCCGTGAGCGCGAAGACCATCAGCACATACAAGGCGCGCATTCTCGAGAAAATGCAGATGCCGCACGAGGCCGCCCTCGTGCGCTATGCCGTGCGCCACAAGCTTTTCGACGACGATAACGACGACGCGTAAGCGTTCGCTCGTCAGGATTTCCCTACACGCCTGCCGAAATCCCTACCGAACTTTCCGCCGCCGCCGATTTAATTTCGAGACAGCGCGGCCAATAATTCGACGCATGGAATCATCCGCCGCGCATCGAGACGCCGACTTCCCCGGCATCCGCCTCGCGCGCGCGAACCCCGGTTCGACAGGAGACACACCATGTTCCCAGTGAGCGAAGGCCGATCCATCCTCCGACAATCCGAAGCGCCGGTCCCGCGCCGCACTTTCCAGATCGCGGATAGCTCGGAAACACGCAAGGGTGCGCGCTGTTCGACCTGCTCGATGCAGCACGTGTGTATGCCGAGCGGTCTCTCGTCGGATGAATACGAGCGGCTCGACGCGATCATCTGCTCGACCCGGACCGTGCGGCGCGGTGAGACGCTCTATCGATCCGGGGATGCCTTTCAGAGCGTCTACGCCGTGCGTAGCGGCTGCTTCAAAACCGTCGTCATGCATCGTGACGGCAACGAGCAAGTCACGGGCTTTCACCTGGCAGGCGACGCGCTCGGGCTCGACGGAGTCAGCTCGGATCACCACGGGTGCGACGCGATCGCGCTCGAAGACAGCGTCGTCTGCATCATCCCCTTCGACTTGCTCGAACTGCTTTGCCGCGAGGTCAAGACGATCCAGCATCACGTGCATCGACTGATGAGCAGCGAGATCGTGCGCGAATCCAACCTCATGATGCTCCTCGGCACGATGACGGCCGAGCAACGCGTCGCGGCTTTCCTGCTCAACATCTCGACGCGCATGAAGGCGCGAGGCTATTCCCCCGCACAGTTTCTGTTGCGCATGACACGCGAGGAGATCGGCAGCTATCTGGGCCTCAAGCTGGAGACGGTGAGCCGCATGTTCTCCAAACTGCAAAAGGCCGGCGTGGTCGATGCGCGCGGCAAGGAAGTGCGGATACTGGATCAGGCAGGGCTCGAAAGGGTGTGAGCGGCGGATCTGTGTCTGCACGCCTGGCGGAATGTCGGCCGCACACTGAAACCGTCACCTGACCGGGCGCGTCCGATGCGTGCCCGCAGCAGCGCCTCCACTGCTGAACCGGAAGTATCCGCTGCGAAGCACGACCGGTCTGCAGCCGACGCTGGTCAGCAATTGTTCTGCTGCCCCTTCTATGACGGCGCGGTTCATCTCGAACGCGCGTTGGAGGTCGTCCTCGCGCGAGGACGCTGCGCCGAAATGATCCTGGAGCGCTTCCGCCGATATGGTGCATTCAATGCGCGTGTCGTCCACGAGCGCCCAGAACATGAGCGCGGGCTCATCGCCGAGATACGCGGGCGCCTGGATTGGAAAGCTGATGTTCATGATCGCGCTTCCTCGCGGATGTCGGCTCGTACACCACTCAGTGTTTGCGTTCGACCCATGACCGGCGTTGACTCAGATCAACGCCCGCGAGAGAAGCACCCGCATGATCAATGTGTGAACACTTCTCTCACCGATCATGCACACTCACCGCTTTCTCGGTCATCGCGCGCGATCCGATGGCCCGCGCGTTCACGCCCGACATGTCGCACTGGGTGCGCTTCTTGCCGCACTGCTGCTCATCGCATCGCGCGCGCTCGCCCAGCCCGAACCGAGCGCACTCATCGACCAGCAGCATTGCATGTTCTGCCACACCAACGATGCGCCTTTCCTCGCTCCATCGTTTCAGGAGATCGCCAACCGCTACCGCGACGACCCACGCGCGCACATCATGCTCGAACACAAACTGCGCGTCGGCGGTCGTGCGCATTGGGGAAACATGGCCATGCCCTCGCCCGCGGAGCGTGGCGGCCCGCTCTCGCCTGAAGACGCCCATACGTTAGTCGAGTGGGTATTGCGTCATTGACCACTTCGCAGGAGACCGTTATGCGAATCACCATCAAGCTCGACGCTTTTAATCGAGAAGCCGAATCGGCGTTTGCGGTGCTATGGCTCGATAAGGAACGCGGACGCTGGTCGCGGGAAGCGCATGACCGCATCGAGCTGCCATCATGGGGAACGTGGGAACTCACGCCGGGCGGCACCCTGCTGCGCGGTCCCGACGTTTCTGCTCCTGTCGCCATGCTCGAGGGCCTGGTGCTCGCGGCGCGGCAAGTAGTGTCCGGCACCGCGGAACTTGTGACGTGCGAGCGCGGACGAGCCGTAGTCTTTGCCTGCGGCGACTCAAACGCGCCTCGTGCCCCGAACGCAGGGTATTGGCACATCCAGTGCGTCGACAGCGAAACTACGCTTGCTGAACACGAGATCTTTTCCGACGAGCCCGACGTCCTGGGTGAAGGAAGCGCACAGACACGCGGTCCCGGCCCATTCGCAACGTGAGCCGAACGCCTCAGTTCGACGAAAAGCGCATGTGTTGAAGACAGCGCATCGCGTTGTCGAATGCCTGATGAATCGCCGCGCCGACATCCAGGTCCGAGGCGTGTTCAACTGGAATAAGATCGAAATCACGCGTCACGAGATCGAGCCGCGCATCATAGCGGCGGTCTCCAGACTGATCCCGATACGCTTCGATCGTCAGATGGCAGTTCGCGATGTCTTTCGCGGCGCGCTCGAGTCGCACGAGTTCGACACCGGCCGCGCGTTCGACGTCGTTACTACCGACAAAGCCCTGATAGGCGATTTGCATGCCGAGCCCCATGATCTTCCTCCCCCACCGAACTTTGTCCTTGCCGGTTTTGCTGATGAATCCGGCGTTCTTCGCACGTTGCGACGTCCACTCATCGTCCGCTTTCAATGCGTAACCGAATTGACTCATGTCAAGTGATGCTCGATCACGCAGCATCGTCCGCGCAGCCTTCAGCCGGCGCCAGGACGAAGCCCCGGAAATTCATCTCGATGCTGCGAATCTGACTGGCGCATTGCGCGTAGAGCCAGCCGGGGCCGCCGTCCATGCCATACATGCCGCGGCACATGCCTTTCAAGCTGATGCGCGCGCGCCCGCTGCCCGGTGCCGCCGGCGTACGCGTAGCCCACAGATACACCACGCCGGCTTCGAGCGGCCGGCCCGTTTCGATCGCAGCCGCATCCGCATGACGTATGCGAGTGGCTGAATAGCGCGCGACGTACTGGCGCGTGCGGTCCCAACGTTGCGCACATTCGTCGCTTCCCGAGCAGTCGATCGTTGCAAACTCTCGCGCCTCCACGAGGGTGGGCTCGGTCTGCCGAAACTGGTTCCAGCGTGCATCGGATGCGCAAGCCGCCAGTCCCAGAAGCAATACTGTCCCCATGCACTGCTTCCTCATTTCGTGCTCCGCATCAAAGCTTTTCATCGACGATGCCGGCCTGTCATCGATACTCGCAAACGTGAGCGACAGCATCCCGTAGCCCAGCAGGGTCTCAGCAAGCGTTGCGTCACGCCTGAGCGAGTGATCGGATCAAAAGCACCGGACAAGTCGAATGTCGCAAGAATGCTTCGGCGACGCTGCCGAGGACCAGCCGCCGAATACCGGTGTGGCCGTGCGTGCCCATGACAACCATGTCGACTTGCGTTTGCGTCGCGAAGCGCTGAAGGCATCGCGCAACCGTGTCCGTTGTGTTTTCGGTTTCCAGCAGTTGTGTCTCGCATTCGAGACCGGCCGCCTGAACGCGCTCCCGCGCGCCGTCGAGCATGCGGCGCGCGTTGCTGAACACCTCGTTGCGATGACGCACCGGATATGACGACAGCGCCGCCGCATCCGCGACGAAAACTGCGCGCACTCGCGCTTGCGAGCCCTTTCCACAACGGATCGCTTCGTCCAATGCACGTTGCGACGGTTCGCTTCCGTCGAGTGCGACCATGATGTTCCGGTACATTGATAACTCCGATTTCCTATTAACCGCTTACACGGCCCATTCGAGATTGTCGATTCGCGCCAGCGTGCGCTCGATACGATCCACGAAAATCTCGATGAAGCGCTGTTTCGCCTGTGCATCCAGCCGGGCTGTAAGGGCGCAACGCGCGACCGGCTGCTTGCCGGCGAGTTTCGTCATCTCGCGAAAAACCTTGGCATCGCCTCGCATTTGCTGCGTGCAGAAAAAGGCCACATGCGGCAGCTTGCGCCGGTGGATAGCGAGCCATGCGCGTACCGGCGCGCTGATCGTACCGGCCCATACCGGCGTCCCGACAACGACCACGTCGTAATTCGCCACATCGCGGCGCGATTCCTCGATATGCACACTTCGCGTGAACACGGCATCGGCGAGAGAGCGCAAATAGCCCAACGGCCCCGAGCGATCGACCGGTTCCGTGATGACCTCGAAGTCGGCGTGCAGCCGCTCCGCTAATGCCGCACCTATGGCACGCGTTGTGCCGCTGCGAGAAAAGCAAACTACGAGCACTTTGGACATCTGCATTCTCCGCGACTCATTCATGACATTTCGATGATGACGATCTGACGAGGCCACTGTATCCCCGTCATGGTGTTGCCGATTGACCTGAGTCAATCCAAACCGGTCCCTTCGATAAAGCGCGGCGCCGTTGACCTGAGTCAACCGCGCCGTCGAGCCGCCTCCATAAACTGGGTGCCAGTGAAGAACACGCGGGCATGTGCACTCATGCAGCGCAATTCGACTCGAGGAGCCATCCGATGAGCTACAAGACCATTCTCGTGCACCTGGACACCAGCGTGCGCGCGCATCCCAGACTGGAAACCGCGTTGCAGCTCGCCAAGCGCTTCGGCGCGCATGTCATCGGGCTCTTTGCGGTGTTCGAGCCCGACCCGCGCGCCTTCAACATCATGGCGGGTACCGCCGAGTACTACGAGCAACACGCGGCCAGGCGGCGCGAACAGCGCGGTGCGATCGAGCGGCTGTTTCATGCGGAAATCAAGCGCGCGGGCGTGTCGGGTGAATGGATCGAAACACAGCAACGAGCGAACGATTCCATTCCCCGTTTTGCGCGCTGCGCGGATCTCATCGTCGTCAGCCAGGACGATGCGGCCGATCCGGAGTCTTACGTCGGCGACCACTTTCCGGAGACCACCATCCTCACCTCGGGCCGACCGGTCCTGCTTGTCCCGTACACGGGCTTCTTCGCCTCGGTCGGAAAACATCCGATGATCGCCTGGGACGGCAGCCGCGAAGCGACCCGCGCCGTGCATGACGCCCTGCCCTTTCTGAAGACGGCCGAGCGTGTCTCGATCGTGAGCGTCGATACGCCGCGGCGGGAAGCAGGCGACGACCGCATTCCGGGCGCGGACATCGCGGCCTGCGTCGCGCGGCATGGCATCAAGGCCGAAGTCTCATCGGGCGGCGTTACTCCGAACGCATCCGCGGGTGAAATGCTGCTTTCCCGCGCTGCCGATCTGAATGCGGACCTGGTGGTCATGGGTGGCTATGGACATGCGCGCTGGCAGGAACTCGTGCTCGGCGGCGCCACGCGAACCTTCCTCGCGTCGATGACCGTGCCGGTATTGATGTCCCACTGATGCCCGTATCGCATCGTGCCCGGTCCTGCTCGTGCCCGCGAGATCGCACGAAAGACCCTATGGCTCGATGGCTCTCGAGGAGACGACGTCATGAACTGGAAAACCATTCTCGTCCATCTGGATAACAGCCGGCGTTGCGATGTGCGGACCCGGTATGCATTGGACATCGCCCGCCGTTTCGATGCGCATGTCATCGGTCTCTATCTGGTTTGTCAGGACCTCGTTCATCACCTTTTCGAGCCGGCAGAGCCCCTGCTACGCAACGGATACGAACAACAGCGCCGAACCTCGCTCGACCGGGCGCGCGAAGCATTCGAGCGCGCTGCCGAACTGGCCGGTATCAACGCAGAGTGGCGTGCGCCGGCAGGCTCCGTACTCGATGCCGCCACGTTACATGGCCGCCATGCCGACGTGATCCTGCTCGGACAGGATGATCCTGACGATCCCGATGCTTTCGTTGCGCGGCATTTCGTCGAGGACGTCGTGCTCGGTGCGGGACGCCCGGTGCTGCTCGTGCCGCGAACGGGCGACTTTGCGACTATCGGCGAGAACGTGGTCATTGCGTGGGACGACAGCCGCGAAGCCGCGCGCGCAGTCGCCGATGCGCTGCCCATCTTGCGTCGTGCCCGATTCGTCGAGATCATGACCGTCGAGCGCCATAGAGACATACAAGCGCCCGCAGGTATCGAAATTTCCGCTTATCTGGATCGTCAAGGCATTCGCGCGAGTTTCTCCTCGACGCCTCGCGTGAGCGGCGAAAGCACAGGGATGACGTTGATAGACAAAGCGAACCGTGTGCATGCGGACATGCTCGTCGCGGGCGCCTATGCGCATTCGCGTGGACTCGAAAGGGTGCTGGGCGGTGTGACCAACAATCTCCTGCAGGTATCGACGCTTCCTGTTCTTCTGTCGCATTGAGCAGATATGTTGCTGTCAGCGACACGCCTTGGCGAATCCCGTCGATTCTCTCTAATCGGCGTTTCGCCAAATCGTGCACTGAACGACAAGGACAGCAACGACGATAACTATCAACACGACGACGCCGACTAATCCAATGATCTTTCCCATTGCATCGACTCGCAAATGCTTGCTTTGAAGGTACAGGTTAAAGATCGCGAGGCGGTCGTCATTTGATTTGCGTTAAATGTTTCCGCTCCTGGCACAAAGCACTGCGATTGCAAAGACGCGACAAGACCGCTGCCCTCATAGGTCATAATGCACGCTTCCACGGTCGCAACAGAAGAATGAAAAGATGCTACGAGCGAAGCCGAAATCCTTTGACTCGCGCGCTGCGCGATCGGTCTTTCTCGCCTTCCTGAAACTTGGCTTGACGTCTTTCGGCGGTCCTACCGCTCATATCGGCTATTTTCGCCATGAATTCGTCACGCGTCGGCAATGGCTGAATGATGCGCAATTCGCTCAACTCGTCGCTTTGTGTCAGATCTTGCCCGGCCCGGCAAGCAGCCAGGTGGGATTCTCGATTGGATTGCTCAGGGCCGGCTGGTTGGGCGGATTCATGGCATGGTGCGGCTTCACATTGCCCTCTGTCGTCGCCATGGTCGCCGTCGCGATCGCAGCACCCTTCGCTTTTCATAACACGCTCGGAGACGCGCTCGTTCACGGCCTGAAGCTGGCTGCCGTAGTGATCGTGACTCAAGCGCTGCTCGACATGGCGCGGCGCTTGTGCCCCGGAGTGCGACATGCCGCCATCGCTCTGCTCGCCGGAGCATGTCTTTTCATATCGCCTCTGGCATGGAGCCAATGGATGGTGCTCCTCGGAGGCGCGTTTCTCGGATCGCTGCTCTTGCGACCTTCGATTGCGTATGAAACCAAAGCCGCATCGATCGACTCCGCGAGCATCTTTTGCGTGCCATTCTCGCGTGTCGCGGCATACGCTTGTCTGAGCACCTTTGCAGTCTTATTGATCGTCCTTCCGGTCGTCGCCGACGTCACGCGACTTCAAGGCATTCGCTTATTCGATGCTTTCTTTCGTTCCGGCGCGCTGGTGTTCGGCGGCGGTCATGTCGTGCTTCCGTTGCTGAAAGCGGCGACAGTCGACTCGGGCTGGATCGGCACGAACCTCTTTCTCGGCGGCTATGCTGCAGCACAAGCGTTGCCGGGGCCGCTCTTCACGTTTGCAACGTTTCTCGGATGGAGCATCGGCGTACCGCAATCGTGGGGCGGCGCGGCGATCGCGACGATCGCCATCTTTCTTCCCGGGCTATTGCTCGTCGCCGGCGCGCTTCCTTTCTGGGAAGCAGCGAGCCGGCACACGGCCATGCGGGGGCCGCTCGCCGGGATCAATGCGGCGGTGGTCGGGCTGCTTGCGCATGCGCTTTATGATCCGTTATGGACCACCACGGTGCGCTCGCTGGCCGACGTTGTTTTCTGGGCTATCGCTCTCGGCATCACGCTCAAACTCAGATTACCGCCGCTCGCTGTGGTGCTCCTGAGTACGGGCGTCGGCATGTGCATTGCACTTTTTTGATGTTCCTTAGCCAAAGATGGAATTTGCCGCGATCGTCTCCTGCGACGCGCATCGGACCGACGTTTCATAACGGCACGGCACGCCTCCCGTGAAGTCACATCATGACGAGCTACTTTCACTACGATCTGCACTCACTGCGGCTTTTCATCGTCGTCGCCGAGCTCGGCAGTCTCACGCGCGCCGCCGACCGCACGAGCATGACGCTGTCGGCGGTCAGCAAGCGCATCGCCGACCTCGAGCGCAGCACCGGCTGCGATCCCATTCAGAAAACGGATACCCCGCATTCGAACATTTAATTTGTCGATACCCCGCGTCTCCTATATTTTTGTACAGGTCCAGCACGGCGTCGCCTTCAGTGCGACGGCGTGGACCCCAACGGAGACTTACCTATGTCAACCAATACCTACTACGCGCCTCATGGCGGTCATCCATCACAGACAGAGTTGCTGACCGATCGCGCGATGTTCACCGAAGCATATGCCGTCATCCCCAAAGGCGTGATGCGCGATATCGTCACCAGTCATCTGCCGTTCTGGGACAAGACGCGTCTGTGGGTATTGGCGCGGCCTCTGTCGGGCTTTGCCGAAACGTTCTCGCAATACATCATGGAAGTGGCGTCCGGCGGCGGCAGCGAGCATCCGGAACAGGACCCGAAAGCCGAAGGCGTGCTGTTCGTCGTCGAAGGCGAAATCGAAGTAACGCTGCAAGGCACCCTGCACGTGCTGAAGACCGGCGGCTATGCGTTCATTCCGCCCGGCACGAACTGGCAATTGCGCAATCGTCATAAAGATACCGCCCGCTTCCACTGGGTCCGCAAGCACTATGAAGCCGTGGATGGCGTGCCGCTGCCCGAAGCGTTCGTGACGAACGAGCAGGACGTGGAGCCGATTCCGATGCCCGGCACCGAAGGACGCTGGGTGACGACGCGCTTCGTCGATACCAGCGACATGCGTCACGACATGCACGTGAACATCGTCACGTTCCAGCCCGGCGGCGTCATCCCGTTCGCGGAAACGCACGTGATGGAACACGGTCTCTATGTGCTGGAAGGCAAGGCGGTTTATCGGCTGAATCAGGACTGGGTCGAAGTCGAAGCCGGTGACTTCATGTGGCTGCGCGCATTCTGCCCGCAAGCGTGTTATGCAGGCGGCCCGAGCCGTTTCCGCTATCTGCTGTACAAGGACGTCAACCGTCACATGAAGCTGACGCTCAACTCACTGCGCTGATTTCTCGCGCGATGCGGCACGCGCTTTTAATCGGGCGTGCCGCCCGAACGAACGCTGTGTGATTGCCAGCGCCCGGTCACGCGTGATAGAAGTCAAAGTCCGAAATTCAAAGATCGACCGGGTCGATGAAAAACGTTCCCCAAGCCCGTACCCCGCTCTTCGACCTGGATCTGCTGAAAGCCATCGTCATGGTGGCCGATTGCGGCACCTTCACCGCAGCCGCCGCACGGCTTCATTCGACGCAGTCGACAGTGAGCCAGAAGGTGCGTCGCCTGGAGGAAATGGCGGGACACAAGCTGCTCGAACGCGGCAGCCGCGACGTCCTTCCGACCGACGCCGGAGAAACGCTGCTCGCCTACGCCCGCCGGATGCTCGCACTCAACGATGAAATGATCGAGGCGCTATCCGGTGCGAACGTCGGCCTGACGGTGCGTCTCGGCGTGCCGGAAGACTTCGTCGGCGGGCCGACGACGCACATGCTCGCCGCGTTCAATCGCAAGCATCCGCAGGTGAAGCTCGAAGTGACGAGCGGACTGTGCCGCGACATCAGCAACAGCTACGATCGCGGTGAGCTCGATCTGGTCCTCGTGAAGCAGCGGCGCAATAGCCGCGAGGCCGTCGCGAACTGGCCGGAGCAACTAAGATGGATCGACAGCGCGAAGAGTCCGTCGATCGGACTCGATCCGATTCCGCTCGTCGCCTTCCCGCCACGCGGGCTGTATCGCGACGACATGACCAACGCGATCGAAAGCATCGGACGACGCTGGCGCCTGAGCTTCATCAGTTCGAGTCTGAGCGGCATTCAGGCGGCCGTCGCCGATGGTCTGGGCATCAGCCTTCTCCCGGCGCGGGCCGTTGCGCCCGATCACGTCGTGTTGACGACGAAAAGCGGGCTGCCGGCCATCGAGACGATGGACATCGCGCTGATGCATCGCCCAACCGCCGACGCCGTTGTGAAGGCGCTTGCACGGGCCTTGTCGCGGATGTTCGGGCCGCAGCGTCGGTGACTGGCAGCGTTCAAAGGCTGGTTGCGGGACAGACGATTAGTTGCATGGCTTACTGAACCCATCCGCGCTCGATGAGCGGCACGTCCCACGCCGGCTCCGGGCCCAGTCGCTCGGCGAGAAACTCGACCAGCGCCTTCACCTTGAGCCCCTGACGCTGCGTCGCCGGATAGACGGCTGCAAAGTTCATCGGTGAGAGTGCGTAGTCCGCCAGAATCGGCACGAGCGCCCCATTCAGCAGCGACGCGCTCGCCACCAGCGTCGGCAGGCACACGATCCCGCCGCCCGTCAGCGCGTAATCGTGCAGCAGATGGACGGAATTGGAGCGGATGATGCCGGGCAATTCGATTTCGACGACCTCGTCGCCGCGCGTCATCGTCCAGCGATTGCGCGACGGATAGCCCGAATAGAGCGCCGTCCTGTGATCCAGCAATTCACGCGGATGCCGCGGCGCGCCATGCTCTTGCAAATACGCGGGCGCCGCGCAAAACAAACGCCGGACGGTGAAAAGACGCCGCTCGATCAAGGATTCGGAGATCGCCGGGAAAATCTGGAAGGCGACGTCGAAGCCTTCCTCGATCGGATCGACGACGCGGTCATTGACGATCACGTCGAGCTGGATACCGGGATACCGTCGATTGAATTCGGCCATCGACGCGCCGAAGTGACCCAGCGCGAAGCCCGGCAGCATCTGGATGCGCAGCCGCCCGGTCGGGGTTGCGCGCAACTCGCGCATCTGGTCGGTCAGTTCGTTGACGCGTCCCACCACTTCCGCGCAGTCCCGATAGAACGCCTCGCCGACGTCGGACAGCCGCACGTGCCGCGTGCTGCGATGAAACAGCGGCACGTTGAGAAACTTTTCGAGCTGCTGGATGCGCGTCGTGACCACCGAGCTGGCCACCCCGAGCTGACGCGCGGCCTCCGCGAAGCTGCTGGTCTCCGCGACCCGCACGAAGGCCTCGATGCTGAGAAAACGATCCATGCTGGTTCCTTTCGATCGTGTCCAGCATGTCAGTGTATCCGCTGCGCGCGAGGCTCCCGGGCGGCACACTTACTCGGGCTGCTCGCTTCCAGTGAGCTCGACCGCCCGCGCATTGCGGCGCACCCTGGCGGGCGCGGTTTCTTCGAGCAGCAAACTTACGCCGATACCGAGCAGCACGGCGCAGATCGGTAGCCAGAGAATATTCTGGATGCCGAATCGTGTCGCGACGAATCCGGAGAGCGCCGGCGCCACCCCACCGCCGAAAATCTCCCCTGCGCCCACCACGATGCCGATTGCGGTCGACACCATGCCAACGGGCGCCGCCTCCGTCGCGACCGGCCCGGAGAGCAGCGAAACGAGGCCCAGCGTAAAGAAGGACGCGACGAACAGCACGACGAAGAGGACGAGCGGCTGCGCCCCGAGACCGCGAAACACATACAGCATGACCGCCGTGCCCGCGAAGCCGGCGATGCTCGCGAGCCGCCGGCCGACGATATCGGAAAGCCCCGGCAGACCGAACTGCCCGACGAAGCCGCCAAAGCCGATTGCCGACACCACGATGCCCATGCGCTGAGTGTCCAGCGAAAGGTATTCGGTAAGGTAAAGCGGCAGCATCGCGCCGAGCACGAAGACTCCGGTCATCGCACAGAAGAGCGCAATCATGGCGACGGGAATGTTGCGACGCTTCAGCACGTCGCGCCAGTTGCCCTCTGCGACCGTCGCCTGCCGATCCGTAGACGCCGGCTCGATCGCTCGCGGCTCGCGAATCACGAAGAACATCAGCAGCCCGAGAATCAGGCCGGGAACGGAGACGAGCGCGAAGACCCAGCGCCATGAGACCACGTTGAGCAATTGCGTGGCGATGATCGGCGAAAGCGCGAGCCCGAACAGCGCGAAGCCGCTTTGCTGGAGCCCGAGATTGAAGCCGCGCCGTTTCGGATGGGACGCGTCCGCGGTCGCGGCGAAGCTCGTCGGGCAGAACGAGCCTTCGGCCACGCCCATGAGCGCGCGCACGGCGATCAGACTGGCGAGACCGCCCGCGACGCCCGAGAAACCGGAGAGCAGCGAGAAAGCGATGATCGCGGGGATCAGCACCTTGCGTCGCCCGATCTTGTCGGAGATGCCGCCCATCAGCGCCGCGAACACGCCCCATGAGAGACCCAGTACGCCGATGCAGTTGCCGACGTCCTGCGCGGTGAGATGCAGGTCCTTCATGATCGCCGGGAAGAGCGGCGCGATCAGCCACCGATCGAGGCCCACGAGGCCGAAGCCGAGCGCAAGGAGCGTCACCGCTTTCCATTCGTAGGACGTATCCCACCGTTTCGAGGTCATCTTTGTCTCCTGAGTCAGAATCGCCGGCGGATTCGTCGCAGTGCGCCTCGCCGACGCAACAGAGAGTGGCCCAGACACGGTTTGAAAAGAACGGCCGAACCGGCGAATGCGTCATTTGCGAAATGCAAACAATGGCGCAACCGTAGTCGTCGCCGGGTATGGACGATGCGCTTCAGGCCGTACCAGGGATACTTCGGATGGACGCTTCGTGTATGCAGTAACCTTCAGACACGGGCAGAAGGAGCACGACATGACCAAACTACTGAAAATCCGCGCGACGCTCTCAGCGCTGGCAATCTCGCTCGCCGGCTGCGTCGCGGGCGGCACGCAGCAAAGTGCGACGAACCTGAGCGCAACGCAATGCCGCGACCTCACCGCGCTCAGGAACCACGCGCCGCCCACGCGCGAGCGCAACCTGAGCGAACTGGCGGCGCTGGAGCGGGCCGGATACGACCCATCCAAGTTTTTCGATCCGTACTATCCGGACGATCTGCACGCGGCGCAGCGTCAGGTCGATCGCTGGTATCAGGCGGAATGCCCGCAGGCGCGGCCGGATTGAGGCGGGAAGGCTACCGATATAATCGGCGTTCCGTCCAACGAGGTTATCGCATGAAAACAGTCATCGCCTTGCTCGCAGCATCGGTCATCGCATCGAGCGCGTTCGCCGCCAACGCCGTCGACAAATTGCCATCGGGCGTGGTCGTCGAACACATCAAACAAGGCACGGGTGCGCAACCGAAAGCCGACGACGTGGTAAGCGTCAACTATCGCGGCACGCTTGCCAACGGCACCGAGTTCGACAGTTCGAGCAAGCACGGCGGCCCCGCGACCTTCCCGCTCAACCGGGTGATTCCGTGCTGGACCCAGGGCGTGCAGAAGATCAAGGTCGGCGGCAAGGCGAAGCTGACGTGCCCCGCGGCAACCGCCTACGGGGATCGTGGCGTCGGCGCGATCCCGCCGAACAGCGACCTGACGTTCGAGGTCGAACTGCTCGGCATCGGCAAGTAAAAGCAAGTCACCGGGGCGGCATTCGATTCACTTGCCGCCCTCCTCCCGCAACTGCGCAAGCGATGCACGTTGCTTGCCGTTCGCGTCGAAGTTGTCGTCGGCGAGCCAGCGCTCGAAAGCGCGCCGTATGCGCGGCCAGTCCTTGTCGATGATCGCGTACCAGGCGGTATCGCGATTGCGTCCCTTATAGACGATCGCCTGCCTGAAGATGCCTTCGAACTCGAAGCCGAGCCGCAGCGCGGTCTTGCGCGAAGGCGCGTTCAGGCTGTCGCACTTCCATTCGTAGCGCCGATACCCCAGGTCGTCGAAGACATGACGCATCAACAGATACTGCGCTTCCGTCGATATGCGCGTCTGCTTGAGCAAGGGCGAAAACGTGACGCTGCCCATTTCGATGACACCATGCACAGGCTCGATGCGCATCAGCGCGAGTGTGCCGACCGCCTTGCCGCTCGCGGAATCGACGACGGTGTAGTGAAGCGGATCGGTGGATGCCGCGGCTTTCGTCAGGTAGTCGCGGAACGCGTCGAAGTCCGTGAACGGTCCGACGAAGAGATAGGTCCAGTCGCTGCCGTCCGGGGCCTGTCCATAGGCGTCGAAGAGATCGGCCGCGTGGCGATCCGCATCGAGCGGCTCGATGCGGCAATGCTTGCCTTCGATGGCGATGCGCGCGGGCCGCTCGCGCGGCGTCCAGTCGATCACCGCTTCGCCGATGGGCTGCTGATATTCGTTGGTTCTCGTCATGCGTGAAGGAACTCCGGTTGCGTGAGAAGGAGTGAGAGTACGGCGCGTCATCGCGTTGTGTGTTAATCGGGCTTCGCCGGTTCCCGTTAGCGTGTCGGTCTATTGGCGTTGCCCCTCTGCAAATAAACCAAGTAGAAAGCGGCATCCGGCGAAAGCCCATACCGTCCCGGAAAATGCACGCACCTAGCGCGCCCCCGCGCCCAGCTTCACGGTGCCATCAGGCTGAGGAACTTCGATCGGCTTGACTTCGACCGCCGCCGTGCCCTCCTTCTTGATCCCGAGCTTGTCCGCCGTCTTCGGCGAAACATCGACGATCCTGTCCTTCACATACGGGCCGCGATCCCGAATCTGCACCACTTCGCTATTGCCGTTCTCGAGATTCGTGACCCGTGCTTTAGTACCGAGCGGGAGCGTCTTGCTGGCGGCCGCGTCGGATTGCGGATTCATCTGCGTGCCGTCGGCCATCTTCTTCTTGTAGAACTTGTGGCCATAGTACGAAGCCTTGCCCTTGCGCGGATTGCCCGAGCGGTCGAGACCGCGTTCATGAGCGGATGTGGCCTTCGTGTGATGGCCGCTGGCGGATGCCGTCTTGTGTGCGGGATACGCCGTGCTCATGCAGCACGACACGATCACGCATACGAATGTCCGAAGCCGTTTCATGTTCCTTTCCTCTTGAACTCGACGTCTCGTGGCTTCCTGGTAGCAGGGATCGATCCGTTTCCGTCTGCTCAATGGATCGAACGCCCGCACGGTGAGCCGGTTGAGCCCGTGAGCGCTACTGCTCCGGAGCGGACAACGGCCGGGTCGCCATCGCGCGCGTCAGACCGTGGACCGGGCGACGCGCGGCCACATCGAACGGATTGATCTGCGGCCCGATAATCGCGGCCTGACGCTTCAGCAACTCGACCACCATCGGCAGGCGGTCTTCGCCGAGACGCGTCGACAGCGTGCCGACGCTCAGCGCGCCGACCGCAAGCCCGGAACGATCGAGAATCGGCACCGCGACGCCCGCCATGCCGTCGATCAGCCCGCTGTTGCGCCCGGCATAACCTTGCGCACGCACGCGCTCGATCTCGGTGCGCAGATAGACCTCGTCGAACACGCCATAGTTATGCAGCCGCGGCACGTTGAAGCGGATGATCTCCTCGCGCTCTTCCTCGGGTTGAAACGCGAGAATCGCGAGGCTGCCCTGCCCGACGCCCAGCGCCACGCGTCCGCCCACGTCGCCGGTAAAGGAGCGGATCGGGAACGGGCCTTCGCACATGTCGAGGCATACCGCATCGAAGCTGCTCTTCACGAGCAGGAAGATGGTGTCGCCGAGACTCGCGCATAGCCGCAGCAGCGCAGGCCGGCACAGCGTGCGCATCCGGCTCGGGTTGCCCGCGCGCGCCGCCAGCGAAAAGAAGTCGACGCTCAACCGATAGCGCTTGGTCCCTTCGTCCTGTTCGACGACGCCTTCAGCGATCAGCGCGTGCAAGATGCGGTGCACCGTCGCCTGCGTGAGTCCGACCGCCTTCGCGAGCGCGGTGACACGACTGCCTTCGGCCTGATCCTCGCCGAGGGCGCGGATCACGGCGAACGCACGCTCGAGCATGCCGACGCCGGGCGTTTCCGGCGCCGATGTTCCGTTTCCTTCGTCAGAAGCCTTCATCTTCGCCTCGTTTATTCCATTCGATGGAATGGCCGCGCTGCGCGCTCTTTCCGCCACTATTCGACCCGATCCGCGCGGGTTGCGCAATCTAAGGGATTACCCAGATCACGTTCAGCAGAATAAACCACAGTCTAAGAAGCAAACAATTCCGCTGTTCGAAATTTGGCATCAACTTTCAATCACTCACTGGAATTTTAAATTGACGCTTCGGAATTTGGCTGGCTAGAGTCCATTTCATCGGAATCAGTCGTACATCGCCGGCGCGCGCCGCGCCGAAGGGGCAGGCCATGTCGTTTCTCACGTTGACCGATCTTTCGAAATCGTTCGGCGATCTGCACGCCGTCGCCGACGTCAATCTGTCGGTCGAGAAGGGCGAATTCGTCTCGCTGCTCGGGCCGTCGGGCTGCGGCAAGACCACGACCTTGCAGATGATCGCGGGATTCATCGAAGCGACGCGCGGGCGCATCATGCTCGATGGCCGCGACATCACGCACATGCGCCCGAACCGGCGCGGACTCGGGATCGTGTTCCAGAGCTACGCCCTCTTTCCGCACATGAGCGTCGAGCAGAACGTGAGCTTCGGGCTGGAGATGCGCGGCATCGACAAGAGCGAGCGCCGCGAGCGCGTGCGCGAGGCGCTGTCGCTCGTGCGGCTCGACGCGTTCGCGCATCGTTTTCCGCGCGAACTGTCCGGCGGCCAACGTCAGCGCGTGGCGCTCGCGCGCGCGATCGTCATCGCGCCGCCCGTGCTGCTGCTCGACGAGCCGATGTCGAACCTCGACGCGAAGCTGCGCGAGGACATGCAGTTCGAGCTGCGCGGCATTCAGCGCAAGATCGGCACGACGACGATCATGGTCACGCACGATCAGTCGGAAGCGCTGTCGATCAGCGATCGCGTCGTCGTGATGGAAGCGGGCCGCATCACGCAGGTCGATACGCCGTATCGTGCGTATGAGCGTCCCGAGACGAGCTTCGTGTCGCAATTCATCGGCAAGGCCAACATGCTGCGCGGCACGATTGTCGCGCGCGACGGCGAGGCCATTCGCATCGATCTCGGCCACGATCTCGCAGAGACTGGCTCGACCTCGCAACTGCCGGAGCGCGAGCGCGCGATCGGCGTCGGCGATGCCGTGACCGTGTGCATCCGCCCCGAGAAACTGAAGCTCGGCGCGGCGGGCAGCGGACGTCTGCCCGGCCGCGTGACGAGCCGGTTCTTCCTCGGTAGCCAATGGCTTTACCGGCTCGACAGCCGCGCGGGCGAAATGCTCGTGTGTTGCCAGAATCACGGCGACGAACCGCTCGAAGAAGGCGCGCAAGTAGGCATCGACTGGAACACGGAGTCGATCCGCTTTATCCAGCAGGAGGCCGCTCGTGGATAGCACGCTGCGCTCTTCCGAGCCCGCCGCAACGGGGAAATCGAAACGCACCCGGCGCGCCCCGTGGCATGCCTATCTGCCGATGTGGATGATGAGCGCGCCCGCGCTCCTGCTCTTCGCGGTGCTCGTGATCGTGCCGCTCGCGATGACGCTCGCGCTCACGTTCTATCGTTTCGATCCGGCGATGGGCCCCGTCGCCGCGTTCGATCTGCACAACTACGCCGAAGTGCTCGGGTCGTCGTACTTTCACACGATCTTCGCGCGCACGTTCGGCATCGCCGCGCTGGTGACCTTGCTGTGCGTCGTCATCGGCACACCCGAGGCGTACATCCTGTCGCGCATGGGCGATCCCTGGCGCTCGATCTTTTTGCTCGTGATCCTCGCGCCGCTGCTCGTCTCGGTCGTCGTGCGCGCGTTCGGCTGGAGCATGCTGCTCAACGTGAACGGACTCGTGAATCAGTTGCTCGGCGCATTCGGCTTCGGTCCGTACAAGCTGCTTTATACGACGTTCGCGATCGTCATCGCGCTGGTTCACGTGATGCTGCCGTTCATGGTGATCCCGGTGTGGACGGCGCTCCAGCGCATCGATCCGCAGACCGAAAACGCCGCGCTCTCGCTGATGGCCTCGCCCGCCGTCACGCTGTGGCGCATCGTGCTGCCGCAACTCGTGCCGGGGATTCTTTCGGGCAGTCTGATGGTGTTCGGCCTGTCCGCGAGCGCCTTTGCGATTCCGGGACTGCTCGGCGGACGCCGTCTGAAGGTCGCGGCCACCACCGTCTACGACCAGTTCCTCAGTTCCATGAACTGGCCGCTCGGCGCCACCATCGCAATGCTGCTGCTCGTCGCGAATCTGGTGGTGATGCTCACTTACTATCGCGTGCTCGAGCGGCGCTACACGCGCAGCATGGGCTGAACGAGGCGATCCATCATGCGCAAAAACGGTCCCGTCGCGCTCGCGTTCCATACGATCGTGATCCTGTTCGTGCTGGCGCCGCTCGTCATCGTCGTGCTCGTCGCGTTCACGCCCGAAGAAACGCTGACGCTGCCCACGCGCGGCCTCTCGCTGCGCTGGTTCCGCGCGATTCTCGATTATCCCGACTTCATCTCGGCGTTCTTCAACAGCGTGAAGCTCGCGTTCGCATCGGCGACGCTGGCGCTCGTCGTCGCGTTGCCCGCGGGACTCGCGATCGGCCGCGCGCGCTTTCCCGGGCGCGGCTTCCTGAACGCGCTGCTGCTTTCGCCGCTCGTGATTCCCGGCCTCGTGCTCGGCATCGCGATGCTGCGCTTCTTCGCGCTGATCGGCGTAACCGGCTCGTTCGCGTGGCTGATCCTCGCGCACATGGTCATCATCACGCCGTTCGTGATGCGGCTCGTGCTCGCGTCGGTGAGCGGCATGGACCGCAGCATCGAGCACGCCGCGTCGTCGCTCGGCGCGAGTGCGTGGACGACCTTCCGCCGCGTCACGCTGCCGATGATCCTGCCCGGCATCACCGGAGGCTGGCTGCTCGCGTTCATCAACAGCTTCGACGAGCTGACGATGTCCGTCTTCGTCACATCGCCGCAAACGGTGACGCTGCCGGTGCGCATGTACATGTACGCGACCGAATCGATCGATCCGATGATGGCGTCGGTCTCCGCGCTCGTCATCTTCATCACTGCGGGCGCGATGCTGATTCTCGACCGCGTGTACGGGCTCAACCGCATTCTGATCGGCCAGCACTGAACCCACTCATGAGCACCGTAACGATTCATCATGCGCCGCAATTCGTCCGTCTCGATGAGACCCATCGCGCGCGCATTCCCTTCGTTCTCGATGGCGTGCCGGCCGAAGCGCTCGCGGGCGATACGCTCCTGACCGCCATCCTCATGCGGCAACGACACGTGCGGCATAGCGAATTCAGCGGCAAGCCGCGCGCGGGCTTCTGCCTGATCGGCGCGTGCCAGGATTGCTGGGTGCGCGGCGAAGACGGCAAGCGCATGCGCGCATGCTCGACGCGCGTGGAGGCGGGCATGCGTGTCGTCACGGAGGATGTTCGATGAGCGGCGCGCATCGTGTGGTGATCGTCGGCGCGGGGCCGGCGGGCATTCGCGCGGCAGAGACGCTCGTCGCGGCGAGCGTGCGGCCGGTCGTCATCGATGAAAACGCGCGCTGGGGCGGCCAGATCTATCGACAGCCGCCCGCCGGCGCCGGCTTCAAGCGCAGTGCAGCGACGCTCTATGGCTTCGAGGCGAAGAAAGCCGAAGCCGTGCACGACGCGATGGCGAAGCTGCTGCCGAAGATCGACTATCGTCCCGACACGCTCGCGTGGGCGTGCGAACAGAACCGCCTCGACACCCTTCACGCGGGCCGCGAGACGAGCGTGCCGTTCACGCATCTGATCATCGCGAGCGGCGCGACGGATCGCATCGTGCCGCTGCCCGGCTGGACGCTCGCGGGGGTATTCACGCTCGGCGGCGCGCAGGTCGCATTGAAGGCGCAAGGCTGCGCGATCGGATCGCGCGTCGTGTTCGCGGGCACCGGACCGCTGTTGTATCTCGTCGCCTATCAATACGCGAAGGCGGGCGCGCGGGTCGCGGCCGTGCTCGATACGAGCCCGCTCGCGCGTCAGGCCGCCGCCGCGCCGCGCATGCTGAGCCAGCCGTCGATGTTCGCCAAGGGCGTGTATTACGTCGGATGGCTGCAGGCGCACGGCGTGCGTATCGAACGCGGCGTGACGCTCGATCGCATCGATGGCGACGATGCCGTGCGCGGCATCCGCTGGCGCACGCGTCGCGGCGAGCCACGCTCGCTCGACTGCGATGCCGTCGGCATGGGCTTCGGCCTTCGCCCCGAAACGCAGCTCGCGGATCTCGCCGGATGCCGCTTTCGCTTCGACCCGCTCAATCGCTGCTGGCTCCCCGAGCGCGACGCGGCGGGCCGCAGCTCGGCGCGCAACGTCTATCTCGCCGGCGACGGCGCGGGCATCGCCGGTGCGGACGCCGCCGAGCTCGCGGGACGGCGCGCCGCACTCGCGCTGATCGAAGACATCGGCATCGTGACGCACCGAAGCGCGCAGCCCGATGCCACGAAACTCGAACGCGAACTCGCACGCATCGCCGTTTTCCGCGCGGGCATCGAGCATGCATTCGCGCCGCCCGTGAACGCCGCGCAGCACTGGCCCGACGACATGACCGTGTGCCGCTGCGAGGACGTCACCGCGGGCACGATGCGCGCGTGCATCCGCAGCGGGCTCGCCACGGAAGTCAACCGGTTGAAGTCGCTGACGCGCATCGGCATGGGCCGCTGTCAGGGCCGCATGTGCGGCGAATCCGCGATCGCCCTGCTTGCCGCCGAAACCGGCAAGCCGCTCGCCGATGTCGGCCGTCTGCGCAGCCAGGCGCCCATCAAGCCCATCCCGATCACACCGATGCTCTACGACGACGGCGTGCACGTGCAGCCCGAGGAAGCCCACGATGAATGACACGCGTGCGGGTGTGAGTCATTTCGATGTGGTGATCGCGGGCGGCGGGCTCGTCGGCTCGTCGACGGCACTCGCGCTCGCGAAATCGGGCATGCGCGTCGCGCTGATCGAACGGCGCTTCTGCGGCGCGCAGGCGAGCGGCGTGAACTACGGCGGCGTGCGCACGCAGGGACGCACGGCGGAACAGCTGCCGCTCGCCGTGCGCGCGCGGCGCGTCTATGGCCGCTTGCCGGAGCTGATCGGCATCGACGGCGAGATGGTCGTGTCGGGTCATCTGCGTCTCGCGCGGCGCGAAGCCGATCTCGACGTGCTCGATCGATGGTCCGCGATGGCGCGCGAACACGGCGTCGAATCGCACGTGATGAGCGGCCCGGCGTTTCGCCAGCGCTATCCGTGGCTCGGTCCTGCGGCGATCGGCGGCTCGCTCTGCCCGAGCGACGGCCACGCGAATCCGCGTCTCGTCTCGCCGGGTTTTGCGCATGCCGCCCGGCGCGCGGGCGCCGACGTGCGCGAGCAGACCGAGCTGTCCGACATCACCTTCGACGGCACGCGCTTCCAGATGCGCGCGGGCCGCGAGCGCATCAGTTCGGACTGGCTCGTCAACAGCGCGGGCGCGTGGGCGAACCGCATCGCGGGGAGCTTCGGCGAAAGCGCGCCGATGAAGCCCATCTACCCGAACATGTGGGTAACCGAGCCGCTGCCGCTTTTCATCGGGCACAGTCTCGGCGTGGTCGGTGGCGGCATCTATGCGCGTCAGGTGGAGCGCGGCAACTGCGTGATCGGCGGCGGGCGCGGACATGGCGACGGCGAGTACGCGCAGCCATCGACGGCCACGACGCGCGCCGTGATGCGCGACGCGTGCGCGCTCTTGCCCGCCCTGCGCGATGCGCTCCTGATCCGCACATGGAGCGGCGTGGAAGGCGAAACACCGGACGGCAATCCGATCATCGGGTTAAGCCGCACCACGCCGCGCCTTCTGCATGCGTTCGGTTTTTCGGGCGGCGGCTTCCTGCTCGCGCCCGGCGTCGGCGAAGTGCTCGCCGAACTGGTTACGCAGGGCGAGACCAGCACGCCGATCGACGCGTTCTCGATCGGACGGTTCAGTTCGATGCCTCTATCCGTCACTCATTAGCCACTCACTCAGCCAGAACAAGGAAAACTCACGATGAAGCTGCCCCGCACACTCGTTTCGATTGCCGCGCTCGTCGCGCTCGGCGTTGCGCCGTCCGCCTGGTCCCAGAGCAAGACGATCTATATCGGCATGAACGGCGGACCGATGGAAAAGGCCTATACGAGTCAGGTTCTGCCCGAGTTCGAGAAAGCCAACAACGTGAAGGTCGTCGTGGTGCCGGGCACATCCTCGGACGTGCTCGCGAAGCTGCTCGCGAACCGCAACAGCCCGCAAATCCACGTCGCGTTCCTCGATGACGGCGTGATGGCGCGCGCCGTCAGCATGGGCGTGTGCCAGAAGCTCGACGATTCGCCCGTGCTGAAGGAGCTCTATCCGTTCGCGCGCCTGAAGGACGACATGGGCGCGGGCGTGCAGCTCGGCATGACCGGCATCGGCTACAACACGAAGCTCTTCAAGGAAAAAGGCTGGGCGCCGCCGACCTCGTGGATGGATTTCGCCGATCCGAAGTACAAGGGCAAGGTGGTGTTCCAGTCGGCCTCGAGCAGCACGTTCGGCCTGCATGGCTTCCTTGCGATCAACCGCATCCTCGGCGGCAGCGAGAAGAACGTCGAGCCGGGCTTTTCCAAATGGGCGACGACAGTCGGCCCGAACGTCGTCGAATACATTCCGAACTCGGCGAAGCTCTCGGAGATGATCACGACGGGCGAAGCCGGCCTCTTTCCGCTCACGCCGACCGCCATCGGCGATCTGAAGGACAAGGGTCTACCGGTCGCGTATGTCGCGCCGAAGGAAGGCGCGGTGCTGCTGCTCGTCGATGTATGCGTCGTGAAGAACAATCCGGATCCGGCGCTCGCGCAGAAGCTTGCGCAATTCCTCCTCTCGGCGCCCGCGCAGACGAAGGCGGCCGAAGCCGGCAAGCAGATTCCCACCAACACGCAGGCGAAGATGACGCCGGAGATGGAGAAGAATCTCGGCGACCTGAACGCACTCGTGAAGAAAGTGACCGTGGTGGACTGGGACACGATCAACGCGAATCGCGCGCAGTGGGATCAGCGCTGGAATCAGCAGATCGAGAAGTAACGCTTAAAGATCCTTCACCAGACGAAGCGCATCGTAGATGGCGGCGTGCGTGTTGCGCGCCGACACCGCGTCGCCGATCCTGAAGAGCTGGAAGCGCCCTTCGGGATTCGTCTGCGCGCTTTGCGGCTTGCCGTCGATGAGCGCCTCGTAGTTCACCGAGCCGCGATTCTTCGAAAGCGGCTTGAGTTCGAAATACAGTTCGTCCATCGGAATCGTGCCGTGATTGACGACGATCTGATCGTGGCGCTGCTCCTTCTTCACACCGCCGTAGTCGCTGCCGATCGTCGCCACCAGTTCGCTGCCTTCGCGGCGAACGGACTCGAGGCGAAACGTCACCGTGAAGGTCGTCGCGAGTTTTTGCAGCGAGCGCATATAGGGCACGAGATTCATGCTCATGACTTCGGGCGAGAAAGAGCGGTCGGGCGTCATCACTTCCACCTTGCCGCCGGCCTGTGCAATCGTTTCGGCCGCCTGAAGCGCGGCGTGATCGCCGGCATCGTCGAAGATCAGGACATTCGCGCCGGGTTTCACATCGCCGGAAATGATGTCCCACGAAGAGACGACATGCTCGTTCCCTTCGCTGCAGACCTCCGTGTGCGGCATGCCGCCGGTCGCGACGATCACCACATCCGGATTTTCCGCCAGCACCGTTTCGTTGTCGGCCCACGTATTGAACCTGAACCGGACGCCGAGCCTTTCGCACTGCGCCATGCGCCAGTCGATGATGCCCATCATCTCCTTGCGGCGAACGTTTTGCGCGGTGAGGCGAATCTGGCCGCCGGGATCGTTCATCGCTTCCAGCACGACGACGTCGTGCCCGCGCTCGCCCGCGACGCGCGCAGCTTCAAGACCCGCGGGCCCCGCACCCACGATGACGATCCTGCGCTTCGTCGCGGCGGGTTCGATCGTGTGCGGCATCTCCAGTTCGCGGCCCGTCGCGGCGTTGTGGATGCACAGCGCCATGCCGCCCTGATAGATGCGATCCAGACAATAGTTCGCGCCCACGCAGGGCCGGATATCGTCTTCCCTGCGCTCGATGATCTTGCGCACGATATGCGGATCGGTCATATGCGCGCGCGTCATGCCGACCATGTCGATCTTGCCCGACTCGATCGCATGGCGCGCCGTCGCGACGTCCTGAATGCGCGCCGCATGAAACGTGGGAAAGTCCGTCGCTTGCCGGATCTCGCCCGCGAAGTCGAGATGCGGAGCGCTCTTCATCCCCATGATGGGAATGACGTCGGTGAGCCCGGCATCGGTTTCCAGATGCCCGCGGACGACATTCAGGAAATCGACGAGGCCGCTGTTCTTGAGGCGCTTCGAAATCTCGATGCCTTCTTCTTTCGTGATGCCGCCCGGGAGCATCTCATCGGCCGTATAACGGATGCCGACGAGAAAGCGCTCGCCGACGCGCTCACGCATCGCGCGCAGCACGTCGAACGTGAAGCGCATGCGGTTCTCAAGCGAACCGCCATACGGACCTTCGAGCGTATTCGTCAGAGGCGACCAGAACTGGTCCATCAAGTGACCATAGGATTCGATTTCCAGCCCGTCGAGGCCGGCGGCCTTCATGCGCTCCGCCGCATCCGCGAAGTCCCGGACGATGCGCTCGATATCCCAGTCCTCCAGCTTCTTCGGGAAAGCCCGGTGCGCGGGCTCGCGACTGTGCGACGGCGAGACGGCAGGCAACCAGTCGCCCTTGTCCCAGCGCGTGCGGCGGCCGAGATGGGTCAACTGGATCATCACCTTCGCGCCGTGCTCGTGGCACTCGTCGACGAGGTCCTTCATCCACGGCACGACTTCGTCCTTGTACGCGAGGATGTTGTTGAAGACCGGCGGGCTGTCCTTCGATACCGCCGCGGAGCCCGCCGTCATCGTCAATGCAATGCCGGCCTTCGCGCGCTCGACGTGGTAGGCGCGATAGCGCTCCTTCGGCATCCCATCCTCGGCGTAGGCCGGTTCATGCGACGTCGTCATGATCCGGTTTCGAAAAGTGAGGTGTTTCAGCGTGTAAGGCTGCAGCAGCGGGTCCGTGGACATGGATGCCTCATCGAAGCGAGTGGGAACGAAACGCCTGTCGTGGTGAAGAGTAGAACCACTGTACACATGTGTCAAGTAGGGAGACAATGGTGTACATTGACTGTGACGCATGATCGACCAGGGAAAAAACGAAATGGACGAGACGCTCGACGTGGTGCGCGGCTCCGCCGAAATGTGGCTGGATGCGGCGTATGAAGGCCTCCTCGAAGGAGGCGTGGATGCGGTGCGCATCCTGCCGCTTGCAAAAAAGCTGAATCTTTCGCGAACCAGCTTCTACTGGTTCTTCAAGGATCGCGAGGAACTGCTCGCCGCACTGCTCGACCGATGGAAACAGAAGAACACAGGCAACTGGATCGAACGAACGGAAGCGTATGCGGACAGTGTGTGCGAAGCGATGCTGAACGTATTCGACTGCTGGTTCGACGACACTATTTTCGACTCGCGATTCGAGGCCGCTATACGCAACTGGGCGCAGCAATCGCCGGAAATTGCGGCGCAGATGGCGCAGGACGATGCGCAACGCATTGCGGCGCTCACTGCCCTGTTCGAGCGATTCGACTATGCGCCGCGCTCAGCCGATGTCCGCGCGCGCGTGGCTTATTTCACGCAGGCCGGCTATGTCTCGACGAAACCCGACGAAGACATGTCGGTCCGCATGATGCGCATTCCGGAGTACGTCGAAGTCTTCACGGGCGTACGGCCGAAAAAGCACGAGCTTCAGCGCTTCTACGCGCGGCGCAACTTCGAGTTCGAGTGAGCGATCGCGCCCGCGGGTTACTTCGCGGTCAACTGATCGAACACATGCTCGCATGCGGCTTTCCACGCCGCGTTGCCGCCGAGCTTTTCCAGCACCTCCAGTCCTTGCGCCGTATAGGTGCCCGCCGTCGCGATGGATGAACCGATTTCGCCGATTCCCGACGATGCTTTGTATCGCGAGTAAGCAACGCAGTCTTCAACGCCACTGAGCACGAGCTGTCTTGCATCGTCGGGTGTGAAGCCCTTCTGAACGAACCATTGCTGCAGATCGTGAAGCAGAAAATAGAACCATCCGTTCATGCATGCGCCCACCGTGGCAAGCTCGAATTCGCGTTCAGTCGAGAGAAGCACCGGATTTCCCAGCGCAGCGAGCAATGGCGCCATCGCTGAGCTTGCGGGATAGACCGCGACCGTCGAGCGATTGATCTCGGCAGCAAGAGACAACATGGCGCGGGTGCATTCCCGGGCGCCGAACATACGCTGCAAATCGCCGACGGGCACGCCGCTGACGACGGAAACGAGCGGGATGCCCGGCTTCAGCGTGATCTCCTGCGCGAGCTCGTCGAGTTGCCCCGGACGAACGCCGATCAGAATGACATCAGCGGCATCCGCGACTTCCTGGTTATCGCGCATCAACGCACAGCCGACATCCTTCGCGAGACTTTCCGCCCTCGTGCGGCTTCTGGGCGAAAGGATAAACGCCGTATCGGTGCCGCTACGATGCAATCCTCGAATCATCTTCTCGGTCAGATCGCCGACGCCGAGCACCCCGAGCTTCATCATGAGTTTCGCCACTCCTCGCTGGACCTGATTTGCCGAACTGGACAATCGTTCAGGCTGTGCGATGCGACTTGACGGGAGAAAGTCTGTCTCTCGCCGACAGCAAGCGATCGACCTGTTGCTCGCCAGCCGTCGCGTGACACGCTTGCGCGCTTAACCTGAACCCGCTCGACGCCTATGAACAGAGACTTTCGCACCCATTGGCACGCCGCGTGCAAATGAATGAGTGGCGAATTGCATGTCGCCATTCACTTCACTTTTGCCAGGAGACCCGCCATGACCACTCTGACCATCACCGATCTGCCTTGCGTCGACACGATCGACCGCCAAGCGATGTCCGCCGTGCGCGGCGGGATCGCGCATGTGACCCTGCCGGGCGGCGGCAACACGATTCCCGAGTTGCCGCCGTCGCTGCCGGCGTCGTGGCCCAGCGCCGCCGCGCTCTTGAAGGAACTGCACATTCCGGTGCCATTGCAGATTTCGCCGCAACCCGCGACGCAAGATCCTCGTCTGCTGTGAGCGCGGGTCGCATCACGCTCGACGCGCCTTCATCGTTCGTAATAGATCGCAAGCCATACGGTTTGCTCGTCGGCATGCGTCCACGCGACGCGATGCCGGCAATGCGGCTCGATCAGCACGTAGTCACCCGGATGCATGTCGTGCCGCGTCGAGTCCTCCTCGAACTCGAGCACGGCCGCGCCCGTCAGCAACACGACCCATTCGGCGCGCGAGTCGTCGTACCAGAAGCCTTCGGGACTCGCGTGTCCCATCGACACGATGCGCTCCACGTTCAGGCGCTGTCCCGTGACGAGCATGTCGATCCGCTCTTCGCTGCCGTGCTTTGCCTCGAAGCCGAACAGGTTACCCGTTTGCAGTTGCATGGATCGACCTCACGTCAACGTTCAGTTCGCTGATATCGATTATGTCCGAACTCGACTTCCATGCAACATCTCAAGCAGTCACGCGGCCACTCCGCCCACCAGCAGCTCGCGCATCGCGTCGAGCGCCGCCGAGAAATGCCCCTTGCGCCACACGAGCAGCGTATCCACACGACCGAGCTCGCCCATCGGATGCAGGTCCACTTCGCCATCCAGCCGCGCGAGCTCGAGCACCGAGCGCGGCGCCACCGCGACGCCCGCCCCTGCCGCCACGCACGCGACGATCGCGTGATACGAACCCAGCTCCAGCACCCGCGCGGGCCTGATACCCTGCTGCTCGTACCAGCGCATCGCGTATGAGCGGTAAGCGCAACCGCGCTCGAACGCCACGAGCGTCAGGCCCGCCGACTCGCGCCCCATCGCCACCGGATGCTGTCCGCGCGGCGTGATCAGCGCCAGCTCTTCCTCGAACACCGGCACGGACTCGAACTGCTCGGCGGCAAGCGCGTCGGGCTCGATGGGACGCGCCATCACAGCCGCGTCGACTTCGAAGGTGCGCACGCTCTCGATGAGCGCGCGGGTCACGCCCGTCGCCAGTTCGAGCGTGACCTGCGGCCAGCGCTGGTGGTAGGCGGCCAGCAAGCGCGGCAGGCGGCTCGCGGCCGTGCTTTCCATCGTCCCGAGCCGCAGACGGCCTTGCGGACGATTCTCGCTGACCGCGTGCCGCGCTTCCTCGGCGAGCGCGAGCAGACGTTCCGCGTAAGGCAGCAAGGTCTCGCCGGCCGGCGTCAGCACGAGACGCCGGCCATCGCGGATGAAAAGATCCGTGCCGAGCGTCTCTTCCAACTGACGGATGCGCGTCGTGACATTCGACTGCACACGATTGAGCTTCGCCGCTGCCCGCGTCACGCCGTTCTCGCGCACGACCGCCCGGAAAATCGTCAATGCCGACAGATCCATGATCTTTCCAGAAGATTGGTTGTATCTCGATTATTCATTTTTCAAGATACTACGATCAAGCTAGGATGGGTGCATTACCGCTTCGCCTATCGACTATGGCATCGCCCGCTCAAGCATCGTCGTTGCCCGCTCATCACGCGCGATATGCCGCGCTCGCGTGCGCCGTCGTGCTCGCGGTGGCGCTCGGCGTCGGGCGATTCGCCTTCACGCCGCTGCTTCCGCTGATGCTCAAAAGCGGCGCGCTCGATATCCGTCACGGCGGCTGGCTCGCATCGGCCAACTACGCCGGCTATCTGATCGGCGCGTTGTCGTGCGCGGCGATCCGCATCGATCACGCGCGCATGGTGCGCCTCGCGCTCGCGTGGACCATCGTGCTGACGCTCGCGATGGGCCTCGTCCATCTCTTCTGGCTGTGGGCCGCGATACGGTTCGCGGCGGGCGTCGTCAGCGCGTGGGCATTCGTGTTCGCGTCGCAATGGGGCTTGCGGCGGCTCGCCGAGCTCGACGCGCACGGCCTCGGCGGCGTGATCTATGCGGGCCCCGGCGTCGGCATCGTGGCGACCGGTTTGCTCGGTGCGGCGGCCGCGGCGTTCGGCGTGCCGGCGCCGTGGGTATGGATCGGCTTCGCGGTCTGTTCGTGCGTGGCGGGCGCGCTCGTATGGAGGACGCTCGCGCATCGGGCACCGGCGTCGCGCGAGCGCGCGCATGCCGCCGATCGCGTGGCGCCCGCATCGTCGCGCGCCGATTCGATCGGGCTCGTCGGGCTCTACAGCCTCGCGGGTTTCGGCTACATCATCGCCGCGACCTTTCTTCCTGTCATCGCGCGACAGGCGTTGCCGGGCTCGCCGTGGCCCGACCTGTTCTGGCCCGCGTTCGGCTTCGCGCTGATCGCCGGCGCGCTGATCGCCGCGCGGCTGCCGCTGTCGTGGGATAACCGGCTGCTGTCGGCGGCGTGCTATCTCATTCAGGCGCTCGGCATCTTGCTGGGCATCGTGTTTCCGAGCGCGCTCGGCTTCGGTATCGGCAGTGCGCTGCTCGGCTTGCCCTTCACCGCGATCACCTTGTTCGCGATGCGCGAGGCGCGCCGGCTGCGCGGTGAAGCCGCGGCGGGCCTGATGGGATACGCGACCGCCGCATACGGGCTCGGACAAATCGCCGGACCGCTCGTCGCGGCGCCGATCGCGGCGCACACGGGCTCCTTCTCCATCGCGTTATGGATTGCGGCGGCGGCGCTTGGACTCGGCGCGGCCGGCCTCGCATGGCTCGGGATGCGAGGGCGCACGACGACCACCTGACGCAGCAGGATCGTCCTATCAGTGTGCCGGCGCCGCATGTCAAAGTGACAGGCATCCTCATACGTGGAGCATGCCGTGTCCGCCGCTGAAACATCCGCTCTTCTCTATCGCCCCTTCACCGCCGATGACATCGCCGCGGCGCATGCGCTCTCGGTGGAAGTCAAATGGCCGCATCGCGCCGATGACTGGCGCTTCGTGCTCGACGCCGGCGCGGGTTTCATCGCGCAGGACGGCGAGCGCGTGGTCGGCACCGCGCTGTGCTGGAAGTATGGCGACGACGGCGGATCGCTCGGCATGGTGATCGTCGCGCCGGATTGCCAGGGCAAGGGCATCGGCCGCAAGTTGATGGAACTGCTGCTCGAAGCGCTCGGCAAGCGCATCACCGTGCTGCATGCCACGCCTGCGGGCGAGCCGCTTTACGCCAAGCTCGGGTTCAGGCGCATCGGCGCGATTCATCAGCATCAATCCGCCAATTTCGACGTGCCTGAAATCGACTTGCCGCCGGGCGAGCGAATGCGCGCGATCGAGCCGGGCGATACGCGCGCCATTGCCGATCTCGCATCGCGCGCGAGCGGACTCGACCGAAGCGCGCTTTTGCCTGCGTTGCTGAACGTCGCACGAGGCGTCGTGCTCGAACGCGACGGCGAAATGCTCGGCTTCTCGCTCATCCGCGAGTTCGGGCGCGGTCATGCGATCGGCCCGGTGGTTGCAGTCACCGCCGATCAGCAGCACGCGCGACGCGCGCGGGCGCTCATCGCGCATGCGCTCGCTTCCCGCGAAGGCACGTTCACGCGCATCGACACGCCGGATGAAAGCGGTCTGTCGGACTGGCTCGAAGGCATCGGGCTCGAGCGCGTGGATACGGTCATCAAGATGGCGCGCAACGGCACGCCGCCGCACGATGCATCCGTCGCGCAATTCGCGATCATCAATCAGGCGTTGTGCTGACAGCGATGACGATCCTCTATAAAGCCGATCCCGAACGCGGCCGGCAATGGGCGCAGCATTTCGCGCAAAAAGCGCCGGACGTGGCCTTCCGCGTGTGGCCCGATATCGGCGATCCCGCCGCGGTGCGCTATCTCGCTGCATGGCAGCCGCCCGCCGATGTCATGCAGACGTTCCCCAATCTCGACGTGATTTTCTCGGTCGGCGCGGGCATCGATCAATTCGATCTGTCGGGCGTGCCGCCGCATGTCGCGGTCGTGCGGATGACCGAGCCGGGCATCGTCGAAGGCATGGTCGAATATGTGACGCAGGCGGTGCTGACCATTCATCGCGATCTCTTCGATTACGCCGCGCAGCAACGCGAGCACGTATGGCGCGAGATGCCCGTGCGCGCGGCGTCGACGCGGCGCGTCGGCGTGCTCGGCCTCGGCATGCTCGGCACCGCGGTGCTGAAAACGCTGCGTCTTTTCGGCTTCGACTGCGCGGGCTGGAGCCGTTCGCCGCATGAGATAGAAGGCGTCGAATGTCATGCGGGCATCGAATCGCTCGATGCGTTCCTCGCCCGCACCGATATCCTCGTGTGCCTGCTGCCGCTCACGGAGGCGACGCGCGGCCTCATCGGCAAACACGTGTTCGAGACGCTGCCAAAAGGCGCATCGTTCATCAACGTCGGGCGCGGCCCGCACGTGATTCAGCAGGATTTGCTCGATGCGCTCGACAGCGGCCATCTCCATGCCGCGATTCTCGATGTCACCGATCCCGAGCCCTTGCCGCCGACGCATCCGTTCTGGACGCATCCGCGCGTGCGCCTGACGCCGCATATCGCAAGCGCGACGCGGCCCGAAAGCGCCGTCGACGTGGTGCTGGAGAACCTGCGACGCCATCGCGCGGGCGAGCGCATGATCGGCGAAATCGACCGCACGCGCGGCTACTGAGTCCGTCGTCGGGGGCGCGCAGCACAAAATGCTGCGCGCCCCTGAAAAACGCCGCGAATTTGCTTTTTTGCGATTTTTTTGGCGATGCGCGCGATACGGCTCTGCCGATAGTATGAAGCGGTCAAGAGCCATTCCGCCCCCTTCGCGAAAAGAGAGCCGCATCATGTCGATCAAGTCGCTTGTCGAGTCCGACCGCCAGCATCTGATTCATCCCGTCGTCAGCTATCGCGCGCATGAGGCGCGCGGCGTGACCGTGCTCGATTCCGCCGATGGCGTATTCCTGCGCGATATCGAAGGCAAACAGCTGCTCGACGCCTTCTCCGGCCTGTGGTGCGTGAATACGGGTTACGGGCACGCGAGCATCGTCGAGGCCGCTGCGAAGCAGATGGCGAAACTGCCCTACGCCACGGGCTATTTCCACTTCGGCTCCGAACCCGCGATCGAACTGGCCGCAAAGCTCGTCGAACTCGCGCCCGCGTCGCTGCAACACGTGTACTTCACGCTCGGCGGCTCGGATGCCGTCGATTCCGCGCTGCGCTTCATCACGCACTACTACAACGCAACGGGCCGTCCGTCGAAGAAGCATTGCATCGCGCTGCAACGCGGTTATCACGGTTCGTCGTCGATCGGCGCCGGACTGACCGCGTTGCCCGCGTTTCATCGCAACTTCGATCTGCCGCTGCCCAATCAGCATCACATTCCTTCGCCGTATGCGTATCGCAATGATTACGCCGATGACGCCGCGCTCATCGCGGCATCCGTGCAGGCGCTCGAAGCGAAGGTCGCGGAGCTGGGCGCGGACAACGTGGCCGCATTTTTCTGCGAGCCGATTCAAGGCTCGGGGGGCGTGATCGTGCCGCCGGTGGGCTGGCTGAAAGCGATGCGCGATGCGTGCCGCAAGCTCGGTATCCTCTTCGTCGCCGATGAAGTGATCACCGGCTTCGGCCGCACCGGTCCGCTCTTCGCGTGCCAGGGGGAAGGCGTCGAGCCGGACCTGATGACGGTCGCGAAGGGCTTGACCGCGGGCTATGCGCCGATGGGCGCGGTCCTCATGTCCGATGCGGTCTATCGCGGCATCGCCGATGGCGCCGATGCGTCCGCGGTCATCGGACATGGCCACACGTACTCCGCGCATCCGGTGAGCGCGGCGATCGGGCTCGAAGTGATGCGGCTCTATCATGAAGGCGGCTTGCTCGCGAACGGCCACGCGCAGGCGCCGCGATTCGCGCAAGGACTCGACGCGTTGCTCGATCATCCGCTCGTCGGCGATTCGCGTCATCGCGGCTTGCTCGGCGCGCTCGAACTCGTCGCCGACAAGGACAGCAAGCGCAGCTTCGATGTATCGCTCAAGCTGCCGGACCGCATCGCCGCCGCGGCCTACGGCAACGGCCTCGTGTTTCGCGCGTTCGGCGACAACATTCTCGGCTTCGCACCGGCGCTGTGCTACACGCAAGCGAACTTCGACATGCTGTTCGAGCGCCTCACGAAAACGCTCGATGACGTGCTCGCGCAAAGCGACGTGCGCGACGCGCTGAAAGGCGGATCGGGCTTCAGTTCCCGCGCGGCTGCGTGATAACATCGACCGACCGCCGACATGCGAGACCGAACCCGCCGCGATGAGCACCGACAGCAAGCTGGACCGAATCGATCTGCGTATCCTCTCGCAATTGCAGAAGCGCGGGCGCATCACGAACGTGGAGCTCGCCGATGCAGTCGGTCTTTCGCCCAGCCCTTGCCTGATTCGTGTGAAGCGGCTGGAGAAAGCGGGTTATATCGTCGGCTATGGCGCGCAGATTCAACTCGAAAAGCTCGGCGACGTGCAGGTGGTCTTCACCGAAGTCACGCTCGCCGATCATCGCCGCGAAGACTTCATCAACTTCGTGAATGCCGTGAAGGATGTCGACGAGATCGTCGAATGCCATCTCGCGAGCGGCGGTTACGACTATCTGCTCAAGTTCGTCACGCGCAGCGTGAGCCATTATCAGAGCATCATAGAAGGGCTGCTGGAACGTGGGATCGGCATCGAGAAGTACTTCAGCTACGTCATCATCAAGACGTCGTTCGTGAAGACGCACTACCCGCTCGAAACACTCTTCTCGCAGCATCATCATTGAGGCGCGCGCCTCATTCTTTCAGCATGAATGCACGCACGCGCGTTTTGCACGTGCGTGCTTTTATCGTCGATCATCTTCACGCGGAGTAGCACATGTCCAGCAAATATCGTATTGCCGTGATTCCGGGCGACGGCATCGGCAAGGAAGTGATGCCCGAAGCATTGCGCGCGCTCGATGCCGTGAGCGAGCGCTTCAATATCGAGCTGGAGTACCGGCATATCGAGTGGGCGAGTTGCGATTATTACGCGCAGCACGGCCAGATGATGCCCGATGACTGGAAGGCGCAACTGCAAGACGCCGATGCGATCCTGTTCGGCGCGGTCGGCTGGCCGGACACGGTGCCGGACCACATCTCGCTGTGGGGCTCGCTGCTGAAGTTCCGCCGCGAGTTCGATCAATACATCAACCTGCGCCCCGCGCGTCTTTTCGACGGCGTGCCCTCGCCGCTCGCGAATCGCAAGGCGGGCGACATCGACTTCATGATCGTGCGCGAAAACACCGAAGGCGAGTATTCGTCGGTCGGCGGCACGATGTTCGAAGGCACGGATCGCGAGTTTGTCTCGCAAACGTCGATCTTCACGCGCAAGGGCGCGGAGCGCGTATTGAAGTTCGCGTTCGATCTCGCGCAAAAGCGCGAGAAGACGCTGACGGTCGCCACCAAAAGCAACGGCATTTCGATCAGCATGCCGTGGTGGGACGCGCGCGCCGCCGAAATCGCCGCGCAGTATCCCGAGATCAAATGGGACAAGCAGCACATCGACATTCTGTGCGCGCGCTTCGTATTGAACCCCGATCGCTTCGATGTGGTCGTCGCGACGAATCTCTTCGGCGACATTCTTTCGGATCTCGGCCCGGCATGCACGGGCACGATCGGCATTGCGCCTTCGGCCAACATGAATCCGGAGCGCAACTTCCCTTCGCTGTTCGAGCCGGTGCACGGTTCCGCGCCGGATATCGCGGGCAAGAACATCGCCAATCCGGTCGCGATGATCTGGTCGGCCGCGATGATGCTCGACTTCCTCGGCGAACGCGGCGCGCACGACGCGATGCTCTCCGCCATCGAGACCGTGCTGAAGCAAGGACCGCATACCGGCGATCTGGGCGGCCGCGCGAACACCACGGAAGTGGGCAAGGCCATCGCGCATCTGCTCGCCTGATCTTTTCCGGAGACCATCATGACGCAACGATACGAGTTGAGCGATCTGATTCGCGCCGACAATTTCATCGACGGAAAGTGGGTTCCCGCCGCGAGCGGCAAGCGCTTTGCCGTCACGGATCCCGCGACGGGCGAGGTCATCGCGCAAGTGGCCGACAGCGGCCCCGCCGATGCCCGCGCCGCCACCGATGCCGCCGCGCGCGCCTTTCCCGCCTGGCGCGACACGCTGCCGAAAGATCGCGCGGCCGTGCTGCATCGCTGGCATGCGCTGATCGTCGAAAACGCGGATGCGCTCGGGCGTCTGATCTCGCTCGAACAAGGCAAGCCGTTCGCGGAAGGCCGCGGCGAAGTGATGTACGGCGCGTCGTATGTCGCATGGTTCGCGGATGAAGCCACGCGCATCTACGGCGACATCATTCCGCAGCAGCAGCGCGGCAAGCGCATGAGCGCGGTGAAGGAGCCTGTCGGCGTCGTCGCTGCAATCACGCCGTGGAACTTCCCGCTCGCGATGATCGCGCGCAAGATCGCGCCCGCACTCGCGGCAGGCTGCACGGTCGTCGGCAAGCCCGCGGAAGACACGCCGCTCACGGCGCTCGCACTCGTGATGCTCGCGCATGAAGCCGGCGTGCCGGCGGGCGCGTTGAATCTGATCGGCGCATCGCGCGAGAACGCGCAGGACGCGGTCGCCGACTGGCTCGAAGATGGCCGCGTGCGCAAGATCACCTTCACGGGCTCGACGCCGGTGGGCAAGTATCTCGCGCGCGAATCGGCGGGCACGCTGAAGAAGCTGTCGCTGGAGCTCGGCGGCAATGCGCCCTTCATCGTATTCGACGACGCCGATCTCGATGCCGCCGTCGCGGGACTCATGGCATCGAAGTTCCGCAATGGCGGACAGACCTGCGTGTGCCCCAATCGCGTGTACGTCCAGTCGTCCGTGTACGACAAGTTCGCCGATCTGCTGGCAAAGCGCGTGGCCGCATTGAAGGTTGCACCCGCGACCGACCCCGACGCGCAGATCGGCCCGATGATCAACGCGCGCGCGGTCGACAAGATCGAACGTCACGTGAAAGACGCGCTCGAACGCGGCGCACGCGCGCTCACGGGCGGCAAACGTCTCGCCGAACTCGGCCCGAACTACTACGCCCCGACCGTGCTCGCCGGTGCCACGCCCGACATGCAACTGAGTTGCGAGGAAACCTTCGGCCCGGTCGTGCCGCTCTTCCGTTTCGACGACGAAGCCGAAGCGATCCGCGCCGCAAACGACACGCCGTTCGGCCTCGCAGCGTATTTCTACAGCCAGAACCTCAAGCGCATCGATCGCGTCTCGCGGCTGCTCGAAGCCGGCCTCGTCGGCATCAACGAAGGCGCGATTTCAAGTGAAGCCGCGCCGTTCGGCGGCGTGAAGGAATCGGGCTATGGACGCGAAGGCTCGAAGTACGGCCTCGACGATTACCTGTCGATCAAATATCTCTGCCAGGGCGGTCTCGAATGAACGCCTATCCGATCGAAATCACGTTCCCCGATATCAGCGCGCATGCAGCGGGCAACGCGGGCGTGCCGTACGTGCATACGTTCGACTCGGGCATCGACGGTCCGCATGTGATGATCAACGCCCTCACGCACGGCAACGAAGTGTGCGGCGCGATCGTCGTCGATGCCTTGCTGCGCGCTCGATTGAGACCGCGTCGCGGCAGGCTCACGCTTGCCTTCGCAAATGTCGAAGCATACGGGCGCTTCGACGCGAAGAAGCCTGATGCGTCGCGTTTCGTCGATCAGGATTTCAATCGCGTCTGGACCGCGCAAGCGCTCGACGACACCTCGCGCGATTCGAGCGAGCTGCGCCGTGCCCGCGCGATGCGGCCTGTCATCGACACCGTGGATCTGCTGCTCGATCTTCATTCGATGCATGAAAAGAGCAAGCCGCTGATCGTCGCGGGACCGCTCGACAAGGGCATCGAATTGTCGGCGCTGCTCGGCACGCCCGCGACCGTCATCTGCGACGAAGGCCATCCAGAAGGCCGGCGCATGCGCGATTACGAAGGCTTCGGCGATCCGTCGAGCGGCAAGAACGCGTTGCTGATCGAATGCGGACAGCATTGGGAAGCGGCTGCGGTGACAGTGGCGCGCGACGTGACCGCGCGTTTTCTGCTGCTCTCCGGCGTCATCGACAAGGAAGATGTGCCCGACGGCTGGATTCAGCCGTCACCACGAGAAATGCTCGTCGTGCGCGTGACGGAACCGGTCGTCGCGAAAAGCATGGACTTCCGTTTTGCGGGCGATTACACCGGCCTCGAAGTGTTTCACGAAGCGGGCAGCGTGATCGGATGGTCGGAGGGAGCCGCCGTCGCGACGCCCTATGACGATTGCATGCTCGTGATGCCTTCGTTGCGGCAGTTGCGTCCAGGCGTAACCGTCGTGCGGCTCGGCAAGATCGAACGGCGCATTCAATCTGCCTAGAAAAGGCACGCGGCCAGACCGGGACGCGGCGCATGGCATACGCGCCCCGGTCACGCACATGCCGACTATGCCCCGTGACCGACGATCCCCTTTACTTCGAGAAACGCCTCCAGTCCCCACTCGCCGTATTCGCGCCCATTGCCCGACTGCTTGTAGCCACCGAACGGCGAGCCCGCATCCCAGGCCGGATAATTCACGTAGACGCTGCCCGCGCGCATTTTCATGGCCACACGCCGCGCACGTTCCTGATCCTTCGACTGCACATAAGCCGCCAGTCCGTAAGGCGTGTCGTTGGCAATGGCGATCGCGTCTTCCTCATCGCGATACGGCATGATCGCGAGCACCGGGCCGAAGATTTCCTCGCGCGCGATCGTCATCGACGGATGCACGTTCGCGAACACCGTCGGCTTCACGTAATAGCCGCGTTCGAATCCATCGGGACGTCCGGGGCCGCCTGTTACCAATGAAGCGCCCTCTTCGATGCCGATATCGATCAGCCGCTGCACACGCCCGAACTGGACATCGCTGACCACGGGGCCCATCGTCGTCGCCGGATCGCCGGCCGGT
>NZ_JALQDT010000070.1:0-793 GCF_023631085.1 Caballeronia sp. INML1
CGATCAGCCGCTGCACACGCCCGAACTGGACATCGCTGACCACGGGGCCCATCGTCGTCGCCGGATCGCCGGCCGGTCCCACGCGATGCTTGCCGGCCGCACGCAAGGCGATCCCGACTGCCTCGTCATGCCGCGATGCGGGCACGAGCATGCGCGTCGGCGCATTGCACGATTGACCGCTGTTGCTGAAGCATGCGTTCACGCCCGCGGTAACGGCGGCTTCGAGATCGACATCGTCGAGCAGAATGTTCGCCGACTTGCCGCCCAGCTCCTGATGCACGCGCTTCACGGTCGGCGCGGCGAGTTTCGCGATCTCGATGCCCGCGCGCGTCGATCCGGTGAACGACACCATATCGACATCGGGATGCGCGCTCAGCGCCGCGCCGACGCTCGGGCCGTCGCCGTTCACGAGATTGAACACGCCTTTGGGCACGCCTGCCGCATGCATGATTTCCGCGAACAGCACCGCGTTCATCGGCGACACTTCGCTGGGCTTCAGCACCACCGTGCAGCCCGCCGCGAGCGCGGGCGCGACCTTGCACACGATCTGATTGATCGGCCAGTTCCACGGCGTAATGAGCGCGGCCACGCCCACCGGTTCGTGATTGATCAGCGTCGTGCCCTTCTTGCGTTGCCACGGGAAGTGCTCGACCGTGCGCAGCGTTTCCTCGATATGCCGCTTGCCGAGCCCGGCTTGCCAGGCGTGCGCGAGCTTCGCCGGCGCGCCGATCTCGCGCGAGATGACTTGGGCCATCTCGTCGTAACGCGCGAGATACGCTTCGAGCAGACGCTG
>NZ_JALQDT010000071.1:0-60538 GCF_023631085.1 Caballeronia sp. INML1
GCCGGCGCGCCGATCTCGCGCGAGATGACTTGGGCCATCTCGTCGTAACGCGCGAGATACGCTTCGAGCAGACGCTGTAGCAACGCGACGCGCTCTGCCACGCGCGTCTGCGAGAACGACACGAACGCGCGCCGCGCCGCTGCCACCGCGCGGTCCACATCGCGTGCATCGCCGAGGGCGACTTCGCCGATCGTTTCTTCGGTCGATGGATCGATGACAGGCAAACGCATGCTGCCGAAAGGCTCGACCCATTCGCCGTCGATATAGAACTGCTGTAGATGTCGCATGTTTTCGAGTAGTGGCGGATCGTTCAGGAAGCGTCAGGCGGCGTGCGCGCTGTCGAAAGCAAATGCCCGCGGTCGATTTTGCGCGACGCGCTTGGACAAACCGGCATCGAGCTCGGCCGAGCGGGCCTTCTTTTGCGTGCGCTCGACGAAAGCGCTCGGCGTCATGCCGCATAGGCGCTTGAAGTGCCGCGCAAGATGACTCTGATCGAAAAAGCCGACTTCCGTCGCGACGACCGAACCCGGCACACCCGCGAGCAACAAGGTCTGCGCGCGCCGCACACGCAGCTCGCACAGGTACTTGTACGGCGACAGCCCGAATTGCTCGCGAAACACGGTCGCGAAGCGCGATACGCTCAGCGCCGAGAGATCGGCGAGTTGCGCGAGGCTCACGGTCTTGTCGAAATTGGCTTCGATATAAGCGAGCGCGTCGACGAGATTGGCTTGGCTCATGGCGAAGTCTCGGAGGTGACCGATTCGGCGTGCGTCGACGAAGCGCGCTGAAATCGTCCAATGGAAAACGATGTGAGGTCGACTGGCGTGCTGCCGCTATCGAGCAACTCGGCGAGCGTTTCGCCGACGCCCGGCCCGATCTGAAAGCCCGATCCGCTGAAACCAAACGCATAGAAAAGACCATCGGCTTTCGTGCTTGGGCCGATCACCGGCTCCGAATCCGGCAGATAGCTTTCCACGCCGCTCCATACGCGAATCACATGCAGCGGGCGCATCGCGGGCACCATGCGGCAGAACTGCGCCATCTGTGCGACCGTATTCGCGGGCAGCACGGATGCGCGCCGCGTGCCGGCATCGGCGGGACCGGGAGGGCCGCCACCCAGCACGATATTGCCGCGCGGAATCTGCCGGAAGTACACGCTCTCTTCTTTGATGGACGTGTACACGCCCATCGAAAACTGGAAGACGTAGGGCACGGGCTCGGTCACGGCCATCTGCGGACCGCGTGCGGTGAGCGGCACAGGCTCGCCGAACTGCGTCGATAGCGCATTGGCCCACGCGCCCGCGCAGATCAGCACCTGCTCCGCGCGATACACGTCGCCCGTTGCGCTTTCCACGCGAAAGCCGCCCGCTTCCTTTTCGACGCGCACCACTTCCGTGTTCTCGACGATGCGCGCACCGAGCCGCGCCGCCGCGCGGCCGAACGCGGGCGCGGCGAGACGCGGGTTCGCGTGGCCATCGAGCGGCGAGATCGATGCGGCGAGCACATCGCGGCCGAGGAACGGAAAGCGCCTGAAAAGGGCCGCGCCTTCCAGCACATCGAGATCGAGGCCATACGCGCGCGCATCAGCGGCATAGCGATGAAAGTATTCCGCGTCATGCGCGTGATAACACACACGCGTATGCCCCGACGGCAGGAACTCGACGTCCTCGCCGAGCAATTCGCGCGAACGCCGCCATGTGTCGAGCGCACGATTCGACATCGCGAGTTGTTCGAGCGCGCGGCCTTGGCGACGCACGCCGCCGAAGTTCACGCCGCTCGCCTGCTGTCCCGTCAGACCGCGTTCGAGCAGAATCACCGAACGCTTGCGTCGGCGCAGAAAGAAAGCGGTCGAGGTGCCGACGATGCCGCCGCCGATCACGATCACATCGGCGCGTTCGATCATTCACTGGTCTCCATGTCCTCGTGCGGCGCAAGCGCCATCGGTAAAGGTTTGACGGGCGCCTGCCCGCGCAGGCGCCCGACTGCTTCGAGCGGCACGCGTGCTTGCGCGGCGATCACTTCCGCGCCCGCATGCGCGCAGAACCGGCCCTGGCATCGGCCCATGCCGACACGGGAGAATGCCTTGGCGCGATTCGCTTCCTTCGCGCCCATGTCGTTCACGACGCGCCTCAGCTCGCCGGCGGTGACCGCTTCGCAGCGGCAGACGATGGTTTCGTCCGGCAGCGTGGCCGCGAATCGCGCGGGCCACGGGAATGCGGTACGCAAGCCCGCCGCGAAACGCGTGAAGCGGCTTAGTTGCGTACGCAATTTGTTTGCTTCATCTTCGTTGCAGGTCATGCCGATGTCTTTGATCGCCGCAAGCGCGGCAAGCCGTCCCGCGCGTTCAGCGGCATCCGCGCCGCGCACACGCGCGCCATCTCCCGCGAGATAGACGCCCCTTACGTTGCTGCGGCCGTCTTCATCGGCGACGGGAAGCCACTGTTGCAACGCATGATCGAAACGGAATTCGCAGCCCGCGAGATCGGCGAGTTGAGTTTCGGAGCGCAGGTGATAACCGAGCGCGACGGCATCGCATTCGACTTCGAGCATTGCGCCATCGGCAAGCGTCACGCGCACGGCTTGAACGCCACGCTCAGGTGTGCCGCGAACCTCGACCGGCGTAATGCCGCGATGAATCGGCACGCGCGCATCCTTGAGAATGCCCATCAGCGCGATGCCTTTCTTCAGCGTCGATGGAATCGCGAGCAGTTGCGGCAACGCGCGCAGACGTTGCGCAAAAGTCGATGTATCGAGCACTGCGCTCACCGTCGCGCCCGCTTTGACGTATTGCGCGGCGACGAGATAAAGCAGCGGCCCCGTGCCCATCATCACGACGCGAGAACCGATCGCGCAGCCCTGCGATTTCAGCGCAACCTGCGCGCCGCCGAGACTATAGGTTCCCGCGTGATGCCAGCCAGGCACGGGCATCACGCGATCGGCCGCGCCGCTGCAAATGATGAGCGCATCGAATGCAAGCTCGCGATGATGCGTGCCGCTCACTACATGCACCGCGTTCGGCGCTACGTTCCACACGAGCGTATCGGGCATATGGTCGATGTGCGGGCGCAATGCATCGAAGGCCTCGTGCAACGCACGCGCGCGTTGCGCCTCGGTGCCGTACAAGGTGTCATAGGTGCGCGTGAATCCTTCCGGCTGACGACGATAGATCTGCCCGCCATCGCGCCGGCTTTCGTCGATCACCACGGGACGCAAGCCGGCTTCAACGAGCGCCTGCGCCGCGCGCACGCCTGCAGGCCCCGCGCCGATCACGATCACAGTCGCGGCCATACGCCCTCCTCGGCTTGCGAGAGACGCGTGACAATGGACATGCCTTCGACCGCCGGCGTCGTGCACGCGCGCACGCGCTCGCCGGCTTCCGTCCACACCCAGCAGTCCTGGCATGCGCCCATCACGCAGAAACCCGCACGGCGTCCGTCGCCGAACTCGGAATCGCGCAAGTCTTCCTGCGAGGTGAGCAGCGCGACCATCAACGTGTCGCCTTCGGACGCGAGCGCACGTCTGCCGTCGATGACGATACCGAACGTCCTGCGCTCTTTCTCCGCGACCCTCACGAAACGTCCGCTCATGCCGTCTCCGCTTCTGTGGACTGCATGCGCGAGAGATCGCCCGCGCTGTGATGACACAAAATCTGCGCGCCCGACGGCAAGGTCTTCCTCGCTGGCGGCGTCACATTGCATTTGCCGTCGATGCGCGCCGAACAACGCGAACGGAAGCTGCACAGTTCGGGCGCATCGCTTTCCGGGCCGAGCACGGGCAACGCGCCGAGCGCCATCGCGCGGCGCGAATCGAGCCAGCCGGGACGCAGCGCGGGCACCGAGTCGATGAGCAAGCCCGTGTAAGGGTGATAAGGCGGATGCGAAAGCGCATCGCGCTGGCCCGCTTCGACGCACTGGCCCGCATAGAGCACGATTACTTCGTCGCAGATCGCGCGCACCGTCGAGATGTCGTGGCTGATGAACATGTACGACACGTGCAGTTCGCGGCGCAGTTCCGCGAGCAGATCGAGGATCGCTGCGCCGACGACGGTATCGAGCGCAGACGTCACTTCATCGCAGAGAATGAGTTCGGGATTCGCGGCGAGCGCACGCGCGAGGTTCACGCGCTGCTTCTGTCCACCCGACAAACCGCCGGGCTGACGCTTCGCAATCGATGCGGGCAGCTTCACCAGATCGAGCAGTTCGAGCATGCGCTTTTGCGCAGCCGCGCCGCGCAAGCCGTGATAGAAGTTCATCGGCCTGGCGAGGATATCGGCGATGGTGCGGCTCGGGTTCAGCGCGGTATCGGCGTTCTGAAACACTATCTGCACGCGCCGATACTGCTCCAGCGTGCGCTCCGACAGCTTCGCGGGCAAGGGCTTGCCATCGAGCAGCACGTCGCCGCGCGCACGATCGACGAGGCCCGCGATCACGCGCGCGAGCGTCGTCTTGCCCGAGCCGGATTCGCCGATCACGCCGAGCGTGCTGCCGCGCGCGATCTTCAGGCTCACGTCATCGAGCACGCGCACGGCGGGCACGCCGTTCGCATCGATACGGCCATAGCCCGCGCTCAGGTTGCGTATTTCGAGCAGCGGCACGTCGCGCGCTTCGTCGGGCATCGTGAGCTGCGCTTCCGGACGGCGCGTAGCAGCAAGCAGTTGACGCGTGTAATCGTCGGCGGGTGCATCGAGCACTTGCGCGGTCGCGCCGTTCTCGCGCACGCGGCCGCCATTCAATACGACGATGCGATCCGCCATCTGCGCGACGACCGCCAGATCGTGCGACACGTACACGGCTGTCGTGCCCAGTTCGCGCACCACGCCCTTGAATGCGGCGAGCACTTCGATCTGCGTGGTCACGTCGAGCGCGGTGGTCGGTTCGTCGAACACAACCACGGCGGGATCGGTGATCAACGCCATCGCCGCCATGAGCCGCTGCAACTGACCGCCCGACACCTGATGCGGATAACGATCGCCGATGGTCTCGGGGTCCGGCAATGCCAGCGAACGGAAGAGACCGATTGCCTTCTCACGCGCGGCGGCGGGCGTCATCAGCTTATGCAGCAGCGCGGGCTCGGTGACCTGATCGATGATCGTGCGCGCCGGATTGAAGCCCGCCGATGCGCTCTGCGCGACATACGCGACCGTTCGTGCACGCAATGCGCGACGGCCCCTGGCGTCGAGCGACAATACATCCGTATCGCCGATCTTCACCGAGCCGCCCGCAATCGCGCATCCGCCGCGCGCATAGCCGAGCAGCGCGAGCGCGATCGTCGTCTTGCCCGAACCCGACTCGCCGATCAGCGCGAGCACTTCGCCCTTCTTCACCGTGAAATCCACGCCTCTCACGATCTCGACGACCGGATCGGGCGTCACGCCCGCGACGACGCGCAAGCCTTTCACTTCGATCATGTTCGTGCTCGTTGCCGTATTCACTGAGCGCCTCCATGCGAACGCGCGCCATGACGACGCAGGCTGTCGATAAGCAGATTCACACCGACGGTCAGCGTCGCGATCGCCACCGCGGGCATCAGCACCGCGGGCGCGCCTTCCGAGAGTCCGCCGATGTTCTCGCGCACGAGCGAGCCCCAGTCCGCATTCGGCGGCTGCACGCCGAGGCCAAGGAAGCTCAGCCCCGAGAGCAGCAGCACGATGAACACGAAGCGCAGGCCGAAGTCCGCGAGCATCGGATGAATCATGTTGGGCAGCACTTCCACGCGCGCGATATAGAAGAGTTTCTCGCCGCGCGCCTTCGCCACCTGCACATATTCGAGCGTCATGATGTTCACCGCGAGCGAGCGCGAAATGCGGAATGCCCCGGGAATGTAGGCGAGCGCGGCGACCATCATCAGCATCGGAATGGATGAGCCGAACGCCGCGATCACGACGAGCGCGAGAATCTTGCTCGGGATGGAAATGAGCGCATCGAAGAGGCGGCTCAGCACTTCATCGACCCAGCGCCCCGACACGGCGGCGATGAGACCGAAGAACGTGCCGATGACGCTCGCCGCCACCGTCGATGCGAGTGCGAGACCCACCGTGTATTGCGTGCCGTAGAGAATGCGGCTCAGCATGTCGCGGCCGAGATAGTCGGTGCCGAGCAAATGCGCCGGGCTATACGAGCCGAAGACTTCCGTCGACGTGAACGCGCCGCCTTTATACGGCGCGATGACCGGCCCGATGAATGCAACCGCTAGCCAGAACACGACGATGAAAAGACCGACGAGCCCCAGCACGGAGAAGCGATCGACGAGGCGCTTCGGCATGCTGCGCTTGACGACGGGCGCCTGTTCCTGCGGCGCATCGGCGGGAGGCTGCTCGTATAGCACGGTCGTGGCGTGAGAAGAGACGTTCCGGTTCATCGTTGACGCAGCCTCGGGTTGGAGACGATCTGAGCCAGATCGGCAATGAGCACGAGCGCGAGATAGGCCGCGCAGAAGACCATCACGCAGCCCTGCACGAGCGGCATGTCGCGATTGGTGACGGCATCGACCATCAGGCTCGCGAGACCGGGATAGTTGAAGATCGATTCGACGATCACCACGCCGCCGAAGAGATACGACAGCGAAAGCGCGACCGCGTTGGCAATCGGTCCAATGGTGTTCGGCAACACATGCCGCAAGACGACACGCATGGGCGTTGCGCCCTTCAGAAAGGCCATTTCCACATACGACGCATTCAGTTGATCGAGCACGGCCGCACGCGTCATGCGCGCCATCTGCGCAACGATCACGCAGCAGAGCGTCATCACCGGCATCGCATACGTGCGCACCAGGCCGCCGAACGACGACACATCCGACAAATACGACAACGCGGGCAGCCAGCGCAGCTTCACGGCGAAGATCAGCACGGCGATGGTCGCGACGAGAAACTCGGGCACGGCGACGGTCGACAGCGTGAGCACATTGAGCACGCGATCGACGAGCGAGCCGCGATACATCGCCGATGCAATGCCGATCACGAGCGCGAGCGGCACGGACACGAGAGCGGTCAATCCCGCGAGCACGAGCGAATTCGGCAGACGCGTCGAAATCAGTTCGCTGACCGGCAGATTGTTCGACAGCGACGTGCCGAAGTTGCCCGTCATCACATGCACGAGCCATTGAACATAGCGCGTGAGCGCGGGTTGATCGAGACCGAACTGATGCCGCAGCGCCGTCACCTGCTCGGGCGTCGCCGCCTGACCGAGCGCCTGTTGCGCGGCATCGCCAGGCAACAGTCCGGTGATGCCGAACACCACCATCGACACGATCAAGAGCGTGAGCAGCGCGAGGCCGAGGCGCGCGGCGACGAGTCGTTGCGCATGAACTTTCATCGGATATCGCCTCTCGTTGAAGGGTTGACTTCGCGCGCCGCCGCTTCAAGCCGGCGCGCGTCCGCTGTCAAATCACGCTCATGCTTCGAGCCACACGTTTTCGGCGAACATCCAGCCCATCAGACCCGCGAGCGGAATGCCGCCAAGACCCTTGAGCTTCGCGCTGTGCGCATCGAGCGAGCTCTGGAACATCGGAATGCCGATGCCGCCATCCGTATGCACGAGCTCCTGCATGTCGCCGTAGATCTTCTTGCGCTTCGCTTCGTCCGGTTCGCCGCGCGCGGCGACGAGCATCTGGTCGAACTGCGCGCTCTTCCAGTTCGCTTCGTTCCACGGCGCGTCGGACTTGAAGAACTGCGTGAAGATCACATCCGCGCTCGGGCGCGCATTGATGTTGCCGAAGCCGAGCGGATGCTTCATCCAGTGGTTCGACCAGTAGCCATCGGATGGCACGCGCACGACTTGCAGATTGATGCCGGCCTGCGGCGCGACCTGCTGCATCAGCACGGCCATTTCGACGGAGCCTTCCGCCGCCGGCGATGCGTACAGCTGGATCGGCGTGTTGCCGACCTTCGCCTTCTGGAAGTGGAACTTGGCCTTGTCGGGATCGAACGCGCGTTGCGGCAGGCCCGACATGTAGTACTTGTTGCTCGGATCGATCGGCTGATCGTTGCCGATCGCGCCATAGCCGCGGAAGATCGTCTTGCGCATCTGCTCGCGGTCCATGAGATACGTCATGCCGCGACGAAAATCCGCGTTGCCCGTGATGCCGCCGTCGTCGCGCATGATGAGGTCGGTGTACTGGCCTGTCTTCGTTTCCAGCACCGCGAAACCCGGCGTGCCCTTGATGCGCTCGGTCGAACGCGCGCTCACCGCGTTGATGAGCTGCACGTCGCCGGACATGAGCGCGTTCACGCGCGCGGGTTCATCCGCGATGCCGATGAGTTCCACTTCATCCAGATGCGGCATGCCCGGCTTCCAGTACTTCTCGTTGCGTACGCCCACGGTGCGCACGCCCGGCGAGAACTCCTTCAGCTTGAACGGGCCCGTGCCGACGGCGGTCTTGAAGTCTGTCGTGCCGTCTTTGATGATGAGGAAATGCGAGTCCGCGAGAATCACGGGCAGGTCCGCGTTCGCACCCGTCAGCGTGATGGTCAGTTCGTTCGGGCCGGTCGCCTTGATCTCCTTGAACTGATCGGCGAGCGTCTTCGCCTTCGAGGCGACAGCCGGGTCTTTATGACGCATCAGCGAATAGATGACATCCTGCGGCGCGAGCGCTTTGCCGTCGTGGAACTGCACGCCGTTGCGCAGCTTCACGACCCATACGGTCGCGTCTTTCGTTTCGAGCGACTCGGCGAGCGCCATCTTCGCGCCGAGATGATTGTCGAGTTCGGTCAGGCCGCTATAGAACATGAACGCGCGGGCGTAGTCCGTGCCGAGCGCGCCCTTGGCGGGATCGAGCGTATCGGCGGCCGACGACGACTGCGTCGCCACGCGGATGCGTCCGCCCTGCTTCGGCTTGTCCTGCGCGAAAGCCGCGCCGCTTGCGCTCAGCAGCCCCGCGCCTGTCACTGACAGCAAGCCGCCCGCGGCCATCGCGCGAAGGACGTTGCGCCGCGACGCGCCGCGGCGCGTCAGTTCTTCGAGCCGTTTGCCGGCATCGGCATGGACAAGTGCTTCAGGCGATGTGTCGATGCTCATGAACTTCTCCGCGATAGGGACTGTGAATGTTCGACGGCTCTTTGATTGAATGCTGGCCGCCTGTCTTTGCTTCGATGCTTCAATAGAACACGTCTTTGATCGAGTAATACGCGCCGACGAGCGGTAAGAACCACGGCTTGCCCGTATGACCCGGAATCGCGGGCCAGTCGAAATCGCGCCACGGGTTCGCATCGGCGTGGCCGTTCATCACGTCGGCCATGATCTGGCCCATGTGCGTCGACATCTGCGTGCCGTGGCCGCTGTAGCCCATCGAGAAATAGATGCCGTCGTGCTGGCCCGCGCGCGGCAAACGATCCGCAGTGATATCGACGAGACCGCCCCAGCAATAGTCGATGCGCACGTTGGCCAGGCTCGGGAAGATCGCTGCGAGATTCGCTTGCAGAATGCGGCCGCTCTTCGCATCCGATGGGCGCTCGGATGCGGTGAAGCGTGCGCGCCCGCCGAGCAGGAGACGCGCATCGGGCGTCACGCGAAAATAGTTGTGCATCAGGCGGCTCGTCGTGTACGAACGCCGGTTCGGCAGCAGCCGTTGCAGTTGGTCCGCAGGCAGCGGCTCCGTCACGATGATGAACGAACCCACGGGCGCGAGTCTGCGCCGATACCACGAGAACGGGCCGTGCTTCGACGGGCCCGTCGCGATCAGCACCTGCTTCGCGTGCAAGGCGCCGCGCCTGGAATCGATTCGATATGCGCCGCCTTCCTTCGTGATTCCCGTGACTTCCGCGTGCTCGTAGAGACGCGCGCCTTGCCTGACCGCTGCCTGCGCAAGCCCGGCGGCGAACTTGCCCATATGCATCTGCCCGCCATGACGCTGCAGCAAGCCGCCGTAAAAGGCATCGGACTGCACTTCGTTGCGGACCTGCGCGCGATCGAGCAGATCGATGTCCGGATCGACTTCACGCCGGATCAGCTCGGCGGTCTTCGCGATATGGTCGAGATGATGCGGCTTCGCGGCGAGCTTCAGCTTGCCGGACGCGAGATAGTCGCAATCGATGTTCTCTTCGCGGATCAGACGCTCGACGGTGTCCACCGCCGCCGCATACGCGCGATAACAGCCTTGCGCCCGTTCGACGCCGAGTTGCGCGCGCAGCGCCGCATAGTCCTGCGCGACGCCCGTATTGCACTGACCGCCGTTGCGCCCCGACGCGCCGCCGCCCACGCGCCCGGCATCGAGCACGACGACGCCCGCGCCGCGCCTGCCCAACGCGAGCGCCGCCGACAAGCCCGTGAACCCGCCGCCGATCACGGCGACATCGGCCTGGCCATCGGCCGGGCCTTCGCACGTCGGGATCATCGCGGGCGCGGTGTCGAGCCAGTAGGAGTCGAGTTTCATCGGCATTGCTCGCGTGGAAGTGGCTTTCTTTACAGACCGAGTTGCGTGGCGAGATCGCCGATGGTGTCCACTTCGTAATACTCGTAGTACGGCGTGCCCGGCTCATGGCCGCGCTTCACGAACGCCTTGTGCTTGATGCCCATGTCGTGCGCGGTCATCAGGTCGTAACGCAGGCTCGACGACACATGCAGCACGTCCTCCGGATTGCAGTTCAACTGATCGAACATGTATTCGAAGCCCTGCATGCGCGGCTTGTACGATTGCGCCTGCTGCGCCGTGAATACGCGATGGAACGGCGCGCCGAGCTTGTCGACGTTGCTCTGGATCTGATCGTTCGATGCGTTCGACAGAATCACGAGCTTGTACTTCGTAGCGAGCCGCGAGAGGCCTTCCGGCACGTCCGGATGCGGGCCCCAGGTCGGCACGGCGAGGTAAAACTTTTCGGCTTCCGCTTCATCGAATGCGACGTTCGTGCGTTCGCACGTGCGGCGCACGGAGTTGACGATCACGTCGCGATACGGCTTCCACGCGCCGAGCACTTCGTCGCGGCGATAGCCCGCGAAGAACTTCACGAATTGTTCGAGGTCGTCGCCTTGCAGGCGGTCGCCGTACATCTCGCGGGCCATATCGGCCATGCGGAATTTCGTCAGCGTGCCGTAGCAGTCGAACGTGATGTACTTCGGCTCGAAATCGATCATGGTGTCAATCCTGTCGTGTGATGAACCCGTCCGGAGTTCAGTGGTGAAAACAAGAAACAGCGATGTGTTGATGAAAATTTAAACAGTGCAAAAATGACTGATGGCGTCGAATGCGTGCCTCGCGGCGACATAAGTCATGCGTTTTGAGGCATCGCCACAGCAGAAAATGCGGCGCCTTTTTTGCACGATCGTGCATGTCTTGTGCGCCTCATCCTTCCGTATCGATGAGCACGCTCTTGAAGCGCAGATTCGCTTCATAAGCCTGCCGTCCGAGGTCCTTGCCGATACCCGAGCGCTTGTAGCCGCCGGTCGGAAGCACGAAGTCGCTCGTGCGGCCATAGCGGTTCACCCAGACGGTGCCCGCCTCGATGCCGCGCACCATCCGCAAAGCCCGCCCGATGTCCGCCGTATGCACGCCCGCGGCGAGACCGTATTTAGGATGCGCCGCGAGTTCGAGCGCTTCTTCTTCCGTATCGAAAGACTGCACGGTGAGCACGGGGCCGAAGATTTCGCTGCGCACGGCGTCGTTGTCCTGCGTGACATCGCATAACAAGGTCGGCGCGTAGAACGCGCCCGGCGTCGCCGCATCCGCGCGCTTTGCGCCGCAACGCAAGGTCGCGCCGCCCGCGATGCTGCGTTGAACGATCGCGTCGATACGTAGCGCCTGCGGCTCGGAGATGATCGGCGGCAGCGTCGTGCCCGCGGCCCACGTCGCGCCGGCTTTGAGTTCGCCGAATGCCTGCGCGATGCGATCGGTCAGCTCGCCGGCGATTGCGCGCTGCACGAGAAGCCGCGAACCCGCAACGCACACTTGTCCGGCATTGCCCGTGATCGCGCCGGCAATGCGCCGCGCTACATCATCGATGCGCGGTGCATCCGCGAACACGATCTGCGGACTTTTGCCGCCCAGTTCCAGCGTGACCGGCTTCGTGCCGGTTTCGGCGCATGCGGCCATGATCGCGGCGCCGGTGCGTGTCGATCCCGTGAACGTCACTTTGCCGATGCGCGGATGACGCACGAGCGCGTCGCCGGTCGTGCGGCCATCGCCCTGAACGACGTTGAAGATGCCCGGCGGCACGCCCGCTTCCAGTGCGAGCTCGGCGAGACGCAGCGTGGAAAACGGCGTCATCTCCGAAGGCTTCAGCACCACCGCGTTGCCCGCCGCGAGCGCGGGCGCGGCCTTCCAGATGCCCATCACGAGCGGAAAGTTCCACGGCGCGATCGCGCCGATCACGCCGTAAGGCTCCGCTATCGTCATGCCCAGATGCCGATGATCGGTCGCCGCGACATCGCCGCCGATCTTGTCGGCAAGCTCCGCATAGAAGCGGATGCTTTCGGCGGTGAACGGCACGTCCCAGTGGTACGCATCTCGCACGGGGCGCGTCGAGCCGAGCGCTTCGAGCGGCGCGAGTGTGGCGGCATCGGCGGCGACGAGATCGGCGAATTTGCGCAATACTCGCGCTCGCTCGCGCGGCGCGCGGCGTGCCCAGTCGCTCTTCTTGAACGCGCTGAACGCGTTCTGCACGGCGTAGTCGATCATCGCGTCATCGGCGACAGGCACCGATGCATACGCGACGCCATCCGATGGCCGCGCGACCTCGATGCGCGACGCGCCCGCATCGATCAATTCGCCGCCGATGAAATGCCCGCTCCTGATGACGATGCTGGCAGGATCGAACCGGTCCATATGCGTGAGTCCTCTTCCGTGATGCTGCGTTGACATGGCTTCATCGTAGGACCGGAGCACCGGCATATTTCGCCGACAAAATTGCCGATACAGCACAGCATGCGCGTTCTTGCGGCGATAACCCGTGGTTTTGCGTTGCACCACATGCGCCGGTCCATGCACCATGCGTGACAGGAAGATCGTCCTAGCCACGCGCGCGCTGCGGTGTCAAAGTTGCGATAAATGTATTCAAGGTCAGGAGGCCGGCGTGCCCGACTCGAGCAATAACAATGTGGTCGAATACCGGGCTTTCACGCTCGACGATATTCCCGCGGCGCACGCGCTGTCGGCCTCCGTCAAATGGCGGCATCGCGCGGACGACTGGCGCTTCGCGGCGCGTCTCGGCGACGGCCTCGCCGCCGTCGATCCGGCGGGCGCGCTCGTCGGCACGGCGCTCGCCTTTCCGTTCGGCGCGAACGCCGCGACGCTCGGCATGTTCATCGTGTCGCCGGAACATCAACGGCAGGGCATCGGACGCGCGCTGCTCGACCGGCTGACGGCGAAGCTCGGCTCGCGCACGCTCCTGATTCACGCATCGAACGAAGGCAGGCCGCTGTGCGAGCAACGGGGCTTCACGCGCATCGACACGATTCAACAGCATCAGGGTGCGGCGTTTCAACCGCCGCTGGTTTCGCTGCCGCCCGGCGAGCGGCTGCGTCCGATCGGCGCGAAGGACACGCCGCGTCTCGCCGAACTGGCATCGCGCGCGAGCGGGCTGGACCGCTCGGCGCTGCTTCCGCAACTGCTCGATGTCGCGAGCGGCATCGCGCTCGATCGCGACGGCGAGCTGATCGGATTCGCGCTCTTCCGGCGTTTCGGCGACGGACATGTGATCGGTCCGGTGATCGCACCCGAATCGCCGGATCAGAGCCGCGCCAAGGCGTTGATCAGTTACTGGCTCGCGCTGAACGCGGGCATGTTCGTGCGCGTCGATACGCCCTTGCGATACGGGCTTTCCTCGTGGCTCGAAGGGCTCGGGCTGCCGCTCGTCGATACCATCGAGCAGATGGCGTTGAACGGCGTGCCCGCCGCCGATGCCACGCTCACGCAGTTCGCGCTGACGAGTCAGGCGGTGTGGTAGTCGCGTGCGCGCAGACATCGGCGGAAGCGGCTTTCACGCCTTGTCCAGCCACGCGAACTCCGCGAACCGATAGCCCATCACGCGCCCCGAAGGCGTGCCCTTCAATCCGCGCAAGGTCGAGCTCTGTGCGTCGATGAAGTTGATGAATGCGGGAATCACGAGACTGTTCTTCTCGTAGATGATCGTCTGCATGTCGCCGTACATCTGCTTGCGCTTCGCTTCGTCGCGCTCGCGGCGCGCCTGGGTCAGCAACTGATCGAACTGCTCGTTCTTCCATCCCGACTCGTTCCAGTTCGCATTCGAGCGGAAGAACTGCGTGTACAGCAGGTCGAGCGTCGGGCGCGGCAGGATGGAGCCGTAGGTCATCGGATACTTCATCCAGTACGTCGTCCAGTAACCGTCGGCGGGCACGCGGCGCACGTTGATATCGACGCCCGCCTGCTTCGCGGCCTGCTGAATCATCATGGCGGAGTCGAGCGCGGTTTCGACCGATGGCGGCGCGATGATCTCCGCACGCGCGCCTGGCGTGCCGGCCTTCTTGAAGTGGAACTGCGCCTTGTCCGGATCGAACGTGCGCTGCGGCAATCCCTTCATGAAGTACGGATGCCACTCCGGCACCGGATGATCGTTCGCAAGCGTGCCGTGGCCGCGCAGCATCACGTTCACGATGCGCTGCCGGTCGTGCAGATACTTGACGCCCTCGTTGAAGTCCGCGCTCTTCGTCGGCAGCATGTCCTGCCGCAAGGCGAGGTCCGAGTAAAGCTGCGACGGACTTTCGAGCACCGTCACCTTGCCTGTCTGCTTGACGCGATCGACATCGCGCGCGGGCAGCGGCGAGATGAGCTGCACGTCGCCCGCGAGCAGCGCATTGGTGCGCGCCGCGTCGTCGCCGATGCCGATGATCTCCACTTCGTCGAGATACGGGCGCCCCGGCTTCCAGAAGTTCGGGTTGCGCGCGCCGATGCAGCGCTGCGCCGGCGTGAACTCCTTGCACGTGAACGGGCCCGTGCCGTTCCCTTTGGAGAAGTCCGTCGTATTCGCGGCGACGATCACCAGATGCGGAATCGCGAGCAGCGCGGGAAGGTCGACGTTCGGCTCGGTCAACGTGATCTCGACCTTCAGCGGCCCCGCCGCCTTGACCGAGCTGATGCCATCGACGATCGACTTCGCCTTCGATGCCGTCGCCGGATCCTTGTGGCGCATCAGCGAAAAAACGACATCGTCGGATGTGAAGGGCTTGCCGTCGTGGAAATGCACGTTGGGCCGAAGCGTGACGGTCCATTTCACGAAGTCGTCGGATTCGAGCTTTTCCGCGAGCGCGTTCTGCGTCTTGAAGTCGGCGTCGAGTTCGGTGAGGCCGCTATAGAACATGTACGCGCGTGAATAGTCGCCGGTATGCGTGCCCTTCGCGGGATCGAGCGAATCCATGAGCGACTGGTTCGCCAGCGCCACGCGGATGCGTCCGCCGCGTTGCGGCGCGGGCTGCGTCGCGGCGAACGCGAGTGACGATGCGCCCGGCAGGATGAGCGTCGCCGCGCCCGCGGCGGCCAGCGTCTTCATCGCCTTGCGGCGGCCAGGATCGGCGACTACGAGTTCCTTCGGCAATATCATGGTCAGCCTCGCTCGGTCATGTCGTTATGCGGATGGTATGGCGGATACGATGCAACCGGCCTTCACAGCGCGAGGCATAGCCTGCAGGCGTCGTAGATGGCCGTGTGAATGTCGCGCGACGCGCTCGCGTCGCCAATGCGGTAAAGATGGAACTGTCCTTCTTCGCCCTTCTGCACTTCGGGCTGCGGCTTGCCCGTGGCGAACGCTTCGAGATCGGTGTAGCCGTCGTTGACGGAATACATGCGCGTCGCCTCGAACAGATCATCGACTGCGAGCATGCCGCGCTCGACGACGACATGATCCGCTTCCATCTCCACGAGATCATTCGTCAGGTGATGACGGAACACGGCCCGGCGCTTGCCGGTATCGGACGTGCTCACTTCGATGAGCTCGATGTTCGTGCGCACGGGCACGTCCCAGCGCGCGATATTGCGCATCCAGACCTGATCGTCGCCGCGGCCGCCGGTTTCCTGCGCCGGCATGCTGTCGATGAGCGCGAGCGATACATCGAGGCCCGCATCGACATAACGCTCCGCGCACAGATAAGCGTTGTGGCGGCCGGTGCCGTCGTACACGAGCACGCTGCCTTCGCGCGGCGGCGTGTCCGTGAGCGCGTCGAAGACCGACTTGCACAGCTCGCCGCCCGGCAGCGCATCGAGATTGGGCAGACCGCCCGTCGCGATGATGACGACATCCGCGCCATGATCGAGCACGTCGCTCAGTTCGGCGTAGTGGTTATAGCGCACGTCTACGCCGAGCTTTTCGATCTGCGCCACGCGCCAGTCCACGATGCCGATGAGGTCGCGCCGCCAGCTTCCCGTCGCCGCCAGCAGCATCTGTCCGCCCGCCGTCGAGTTCGCTTCGAGCACGGTGACGTGATGGCCGCGCGTCGCGCAGATGCGCGCAGCTTCGAGACCCGCCGGTCCCGCGCCTACGATGAGCACGCGCTTCTTCCGCGCGGCTTCGGGTATGTCATGCGTGAGATAGGTCTCGCGCGACGTCGCCGGATTATGGATGCACGTCGCGCGGAAGTTGCGGCAAAACGATGCGCCGACGCACGGCCGCGCCTCGTCCTCCTTGCCCGCTGCGACGAGCTTCACGAGATGCGGCTCCGCGATATGCGCGCGCGTCATGCCGACCATGTCGAGCAGGCCTTCGCGGATCGCGTAGCGCGCGGTGGCGAGATCGGCGATCTTCGCTGCATGAAACACGGGCAGATCGACTGCGCGCTTGAATGCGGCGGCTTTCGGCAGCCACGGCGCGGACGGCACGAACATCCCCGGCATGGAATTGACCGCGAGCGACATCTTCGTGTCCATGCGCCCGAACGTGACGTTGAAGAAGTCGAAAAGGCCCGTGCCTTGCAGAATGCGCGACATCTCCAGCCCTTCCTCGAAGCTGCATCCGTCTTCGAGCGCGAAGCGAAAGCCGACGATGAAATCATCGCCCACCTGCTTGCGAATCTCCTCGTGAACCTCAATCGCGAAGCGCACGCGATTCGCCGTCGAGCCGCCGTATTTGTCGGTGCGCAGGTTCACGGTCGGGTCCATGAACTGGCCGATGAGATGACCGCCCGCATGCGATTCGATGCCGTCGAGGCCGCCATCGCGGCAGCGCTTCGCCGCGAGGCCGAAATCGCGGATCACGCGTTTGATGTCCGCGTCGTGGATTGCTTGCGGCATGGCGCGGTGCAGCGTTTCACGCACGGCCGATGGAGCGATCATCGGCAGCCACGGCTCCGTGTACGCATCGCCGCGCCGCCCGAGATGCGTGATCTGGCACATGAGCGCCGCGCCGTGCGTGTGGATGCGATCGGAAAAGCGCCGCAGATGCGGCACCACGGCGTCGGTTCCGACGTTGATCTGCTGGAACGTGTTCGGACTGTCGAGGCTGACGTTCGACGACCCGCCGAACATCGTCAGCGCGATACCCCCTTTCGCCTTTTCCTCGTGATACCGTTGATAGACCTCCTGCGGGAATTCGTCGCGCGTCAGACGGCTTGCGTGACTCGTGCTCATCACACGATTTTTGAACACGAGATGCCTGAGTGCGAATGGCTGAAGCAACGGGTCCGACGAAGCAGTAGTCATGGCCTGCCAGATGAAGTGAGCGTCGGACTCAAGGTAAGGAGGTCAATATGCGCCGTCAAATTACAAATCGATGCATGCCCCATAACATGGTGTTGTATGAGTCTGCGACTTCCCTCGCTTCAGGCACTGGTCGTTTTCGAAACATCCGCGCGGCTGCTGAGCTTCACCAAGGCCGCCGGCGAACTCAACGTAACGCCCGTCGCGGTGAGCCGCATGGTGGCGCGGCTTGAAGACGCGCTCGGCTTCAGGCTCTTCGAGCGCACGAAGCTAGGGCTAACCCTGACCGATCGCGGTGCAACATTGCAGCACGCCGTGGCTTCCGGCTTCGGGCAGATCGGCGACACCATCGAGGAGCTCAAGCGCGACCACGCGCAAGGCGAGATCGTCACGCTATCGCTCGCAAGCGGTTTCGCCGCGTTATGGCTCCTGCCCCGATACGCCGAGTTTCGCCGTGCGTTTCCTTCCGTCAATCTGCGCTTGCAGGTGATGGCGGGACGGTTGTATGGACCGCTCGAAGATGCGGACCTCGGCATCCGGCTGCATGGTCCGGGTTCGGACAAGGACCCGCTTCTGCTGTGTCCGGAGATCATCGTGCCCGTCTGTAGTTCGAACTATCTGGCGCAGTTCGGTCCGCTCGATGCACCGAAGAGCATCGACGGTCACGCCTACATTCATCTCGACGTGACCACGCTCTCATGGGCTGATTTTCATCGGGCGACGGGACTCTCGGAGAAAGGCATCGGCGAAGCGGTGCATCACACCGACCCGGGACTTGCCGTGCAATGCGCGATGCTCGGCCAGGGCGTCGTGCTCGGCTGGCTGCTCGCGGTCGCGGCGCCGCTCAACGAGGGCAAGGTCATTCCCGCGTGGGATCGCTATATCGAAACGGGCTCCAATTACGTGCTCGAATTTCGCTCGTCGAATCCGTCGGAGAGCACGCGCGCGGTGGCGCGGTGGCTCATCGACGAGATGAAGAAGGAACTCGACGACGCGCGGCGCGTGCTGGCTTTGTTGAAAGCGGTGCCCAAGCACCGCGTCGATCATGCGAGCACGCTTTGAGCGTCGTCATGACGCCGCTGCCGACGCGCGCTCGCGCTGCCAGCAGCGCAGGCCGAAGAGCGGCACGACGCCATAAGCGTGATCGAGCATGTCCGACAGCAGGCTTTCGTATCGCTCCCAACGTATCTCGTCGATAAACACGCAAATCTCCAGCGCGACGATGGGCGCCGTCGACTGCACCTGGCGAATCACGAGCGGCATGTCACGGCGCACGGCCGGATGCTCACGGAAATATCCGCTGAGATAGAGCCTGTACAAGCCGAGGTTCGTGCGGCGCTCGCCTTCGGGCATCGCGAGCGGTCGTTCGAATGATTCGCGCAGCCGCGCGAGCAAGGCATCGTCGGGGAAGCGGATGGTATCCACATCGAAGTGAATCGCGTGCCGCAGGCGCCGCCCGCCGGACGCGATCATGCCGCGCCAGTTCTTCACGCTGTTGGTCAGGAGAAGCTGGCTCGGCAGCATGACGACCGTGTTGTCGAAGTTGCGCACCTTGATCGTGTTCAGCGCGATGTCGATCACGATGCCATCGGCGACGAATCCCGGCACTTCGATCCAGTCGCCCACGCGCAGCATGTCGTAGGCCGCGAGCTGAATGCTGGCGACGAAGCCGAGGAGCGAGTCGCGAAAGATGATGATGAGCAGCGCCGTGACGGCCGAGAGACCGGTGAGCAGATAAACCGGCGAACGCTCCAGCAGCAACGACACCACCGCGATCAGCGCGACCAGATATACGACGATGGTCGCGATTTGCAGAAAGCTCTTGATCGGCCGTTCGCTCGCGGAAGGAAAGTGGCTGTATCGCTCGTCGATGCTGTCGCGCAACGCGAGCGCCGCGCGCACGAGCGTATAGACCATGTAGCAGGCTGCAAGGATGGCCAGCGGGTGGCCGAGCGCAGGAATGACCGGGAACGAGAGGCCAGAGAGCAACGGCGCCGACGCATAGATGATTGCCGCGGGCACGAGCGGCGCGAGCCGGTGAAACACGCGATGACGCTCCGCCGCGATCAGCCACTTGCGCCCTTCCTTGCGTGCGAGCCGGCCGACGATCAGGAGCATGATCGAGCGCGTCACGTAGTAGCAGATCACGCTCGCCAGCAGGATCGCCAGTAGCAGGGCGGCCACCAGCAGTGTCGCGACGAGCCAGCTCTCGGTGGCGACGTGGACTTGCCAGTCCGGTCCGACTTCGAAACGCAAGGTGTTGCCGAACATGGACGCTCCCGATGTGGGCGAAGCGAAATGATTATTCAGGCGAATCGGACGTGGCACTTGCTCCGCTGGCTATTGTAGTAGCGTCGTCTTGATCATCGGGTGCCCATGTGACGCACGAAGGTACTTCGCATCTGCGGATTTTCCCGCTAGAATTCGGTCCCCTTTGCCCAGGTGGCGGAATTGGTAGACGCACTATCTTGAGGGGGTAGCGCCGCGAGGCGTGCGGGTTCGAGTCCCGCCCTGGGCACCAGTCGCATCGGCGACGACTTCCGTTTTCTTCTGTTCCTTGCGTCCCGAACGTGCCTTGTGCATCTCCGGCGGCGCAGTCAGGCCCGCTACAGCCGCCCCCGACTGCATCAGAAACTCCCTGAATGCATTGGCGACCTGAGGCAGGCGCCGCTCCGACATATGCACCACATGCCACGCCCGCTCGATCGGCGTAGATGGCACGGGCAGCGTCGCGAGCAAGCCCGCCTGCATCTCGAGCGCGCACGCGTGCAGCGAAAGAAACGCGACGCCGAGTCCCGCTTCGACGAGCTGCTTGATCGCCTCGTTGCTCGATAGCTCCGATGCGGCATGCAGCTTCAATCCCGCTTCCTTGAAAAGCCCTTCGATCGCGACACGCGTGCCCGAGCCGCGCTCCCGGACGAGCAGATTCGCCGATTCGACATCGGTCAGGCTCAGGCGCCTGGCGTGCATGAGCGGATGCGACGGCGCGGCGACGAACGCCATCGGATGCTTCGCGAATGCCGCCGCGTTCGTGCGCAATTCGCGCGGCTGACGTCCCATGATCGCGAGATCGATTTCATTCGTCGCGAGCATGCGCACGATGTCATCGCGATTGCCGATGCGGAACTGCAGCTTCACGCCGGGCCGGTCTTTCGTGAAGCGCACGAGCAGCGGCGGCACGAGATACTCCGCCGTCGTGATCGCGCCGATGCGCAGCGTGCCGCCCAGCTCGCCGCGCAGCGCCGCCACTTCTTCGCCGGCTTCATTCCACAGGCTCAGAATCTCGTTCGCATAACGCGCCATCACTTCGCCCGCGGCCGTCAACTGCACCTCGCGCCCTACCCTGCGCAAGAGCGGGGTGCCGGCCGCCTCGCCCAGCAGCGAAATCTGCAGCGACACCGCCGGCTGGGTGAGATGCAGTTCGTCGGCGGCGCCCGAGATGCTGCCCACGCGCGCAACGGTCTGCAGCGTGCGCAACTGGCGGAAAGTCGTCGTCTTTAACATTAGTGAAAACTTATGAGTCGGCGATAAATACTCAATGGCGCAAATGTTTTCGCGACCTTATATTTTTTCCAACGAGGTCGTCAAGCATCCACAGCACTCCCGGGAGGTCCATGATGTTGAATCCGTATGCGCAACAGCAGGTCGATTCGCCCCATCGCATCGTCGTCGTGGGCGGCGGGGCCGCCGGGCTGGAGCTCGCGACGCGTCTGGGCAATGGCGTCGGCAAGCGGCGCCGCGCCGAAGTGATCCTCATCGACCGTTTCCCGACACACTTCTGGAAGCCGCTTCTGCACGAAGTCGCATCAGGCCAGATCGACGCGTCGAGCCATCAGATCGATTACGCCGCGCATGCGAAGTGGAATCACTTCCGCTTCGAGCAGGGCGCGCTCGCGAGCATCGATCGCGGCCGCCGCGAGATCGTCATCGACGAGACGACCGATATCGACGGACGTCCGCTCCTGCCGAAGCGAACGCTCGCATTCGATACGCTCGTGCTCGCGCTCGGCAGCGTGACGAACTTCTTCTCGATTCCGGGCGCCGAACGGCACGCATTGACGCTTGAGACGGTGGAGCAGGCAGAGACGTTCAGGCGGCGTCTGCTGTCGAGCCTGCTGCGCTCGAGTCACGCGCGGCAAGCGACGCCCGGCGCGAGCGCGACACCTGTTTCGGTGACGGTGATCGGCGGCGGCGCGACCGGCGTCGAACTGGCCGCCGCGCTGCGTGGCTCGGCCGAAATGTTGCGCGACTATCACCTCGCCTCGCTCGATCCGGCGCGTGACATCCGCATTCGCCTGCTGGAAGGCGCGCCGCGCGTGCTGCCCGCGCTGCCCGAGCGCATTTCGGCGCGCGCCCAGGACGTGCTCGCCGGGCTCGGCGTCGAGGTTCGGCTGGGCTGCCGTGTGCGCGCGGTCGATGCGAATGCCGTTTCAACCGTGGACGGCGAAACGCTCGCCAGCGACATCACGATCTGGGCCGCGGGCGTGGAAGGGCCGCCCGTGCTGCGCACGCTCGAAGGACTGCCGTTGAACAGGCTCGGGCAGGTCATCGTCGATGCAACGCTGCAGGTCGAACCCGGCTCGGGCATCTACGCGATGGGCGACTGCGCCGCGTGCGCCGCATCGAAAGGCGACGCGCTCGTGCCGCCGCGCGCGCAGGCCGCCTGGCAGCAGGCCGTCTATCTCGCCGATGCGCTCGCGCGCCGCCTCGACGATTGCGCCGTGCCGCTTTTCTCCTATCGCGATCAAGGCACGCTCATTTCCTTCGGACGCGCGGGCGCGGCCGGCGCGCTGATGAGCGAGTTGCTGCGGCAGCCGCTTTTCATCGACGGATGGTTCGCGGCGTCGTGCTACCGGCATCTGTATCGCCGGCACATCATGGGTCTCACGGGTGTCAAGCGAGCCGTGATGTATGCCGCGAGCCAATGGCTGCGCGAACGCGTGCGGCCCACGGTGAAGCTGAACTGAGGCGGCGACTGTCCGCGCAAGCCCGCGTGAACGGGCTGCCGTTTCACCGCATCGCCACGGCCTCGCCAGGCTGCGAGCGGCCCGACACGAGGCATTGCGACCTGAATGCGTCGCGCTGGCTGCTCGCGGCGGCATGACTGAAACCCTTGCTCAGGGCGTCGAATTCGACTTGCGCGGCGCTCTGGGCACACGAGGCCGCGCCGATGTCGTGTCCCTGCGCGTGAAGCATGGCGCGATCGGCGACGAGGTACGCGACGAGTGCGAATACGACGGCCTTGAATGTTTTCTTCATGCTTGTCTCCTTGCGGTCTAGGCTAAGGGCCAGCGGGCCGCGGGCAAATCAGGGCAACCCCGGAGCGAACGAATGTTTGATTCGATGCGGCGCGCGTCGGACCGATAAGCGGTAAAAAATGTCAATGCCGTCCGGCGCAATGAATTTGATACGCCGCAACGTCCCCAAAATCTTTTCTTTTGGGTTATCCTCGTTAACCCTTAGGAATACGCCTAGCGTATTCGGGTTGCGCTTGCGGATTCAACCTTCCGCGCATCTCGTCCCGTCTTACATTCCACTGTCACCGCGCCTTTCCCGCGAGCACGCCATTGCGTGCTAACCGTGCTTTGCGCCTGATTAGAACCAAGCTTATGCATCTGCCGTCCGTTCTCAGCTTTCTCATCTGGATTCCAGTGGTGTCGGGCATCTTCGTGCTGACGTTCAGCGCGTCGGCCACGCTTTCGCGCGCCGTCGCCCTGTGCGGCGCGATGCTCGGCCTGCTGCCGGTCGTGCCGCTGCTGTCGCGCTTCGACGCCTCTTCCAGCGCCATGCAGTTCGTCGAGCGCATCGAGTGGCTGCCGCAGTTCGGCATCTCGTACCATCTGGGTGTCGACGGCATTTCGCTGTGGTTCACCGTGCTGACGGCGGTAACGACGCTCATCATTTTCATCGCGTCGTGGCAGTCGGTCACGAAGCAGGTCGCGCAGTACTACGGCGCGTTTCTCGTGCTCTCGGGCTGCATGCAGGGCGTGTTCGCATCGCTCGACGGCATGCTGTTCTTCGTGTTTTTCGAGGCGTCGCTGATTCCGCTGTATCTGCTGATCGGCACATGGGGCGGCGAGCGGCGCGTGTACGCGGCCATTCGCTTCTTCTTTTTCTCGCTGCTCGGCTCGCTCGCGATGCTGGCCGCGCTGATCTATCTCTGGACGCAGGCGCATACCTTCGACATCGACGCATGGCGCCATCTGAAGCTCGGCTTCGCGCCGCAGATCGTCGTCTTCGTCTGCTTCCTCGCGGCTTTCTCGGTGAAGGTGCCGATGTGGCCGGTTCACACGTGGCTCCCCGATGTGAATTCGGAAGGCCCGACAGGCGCGGCAATTCTGCTCGGCATGCTCAAGATCGGCGGCTACGGCATGTTGCGCTACGTGTTGCCGATCGTGCCCGACGCATCCCACTTCTTCGCCCCGGCGATGATCGCGCTGTCGCTCGTCGCCGTCATCTACGGCAGTCTCGTCGCGCTCGTGCAGACGGACATGCGCAAGCTGCTCGCATACTCGGCGGTCGCGCACATGGGTCTCGTGACGCTCGGCCTCTTCACGTTCGACCGCATGGGCACCGAAGGCGCGGTCGTGCAGATGCTGTCGTACGGCATCGTGTCCGGCGCGATGCTGTTGTGCACCGGCGTGCTGGTCGAGCGCACGAAGAACGGTTCGATCGATGCCTACGGCGGCGTCGCCAACACGATGCCCCGCTTCGCCGTCTGCGCGATGCTGTTCTCGATGGCCAACGTCGGCCTGCCGGGGACCTCGGGTTTCGTCGGCGAGTTTCTGGTGCTGATGGGCGCGATCCGCCTGAATTTCTGGATCGGCGCGGCAGCCGCTTCGTCGCTGATTCTGAGCGCGGCCTACACGCTGTGGATGGTCAAGCGCGTGATCTTCGGCGCGGTGAAGAACGAGCGCGTGGCCGGCCTGCGCGATCTCGGCAAGCGCGAGCTCGCGCTGTTCGGCGCGATGGCCGTGCTCGTGCTCGCGATCGGCGTTCATCCGAAGACCTTCACGGACGCGATGGGCCCGTCGGTCGAGAGCCTCATGTCGGCGGTGCAGGGCTCGACGCTGCCGGACGACGCCAGCGCGCCTTCGTTCAACGCGCGTCGTGAAGCGAGTTCGGAACGCACGCCGGGCTGAGTCCCGCGACGCTGTCAGCCTGTCGCGGCGTGCCGGTGCACGAGCGGCAGGCGCACCTGCAACGGGGTCCCGCTCGCCTGGCGACGGCTTTCGCTATATTCCGGCATCCTTATCATTCGATCACGGCGCATTGGCCCGCGTTGATCGCATATCGGTGCATCAGGCACGCAACGCGACGTGACGTCCCCGATCACGCCGGAAGGCTTATGATAGGCACTTGCGGCCATAGTGATCCAGGCCCGGACGACATGGAAGCGCACCGCGCCGTGCAAAGATCGGGAAGCAACGCTAACATCTGATCATTCGCGGATCGACGCTGCCCGGCCCCCACGCACGGGGCAGCCCGCCCGTCTTGTATCGCCTGCTCCATCCGAAATTTGAAATGCAATCGCTCGATATGCAGTCAAAGGAGGCCTGGACATGAACAAGAAAAGCTCCGCAGCCATCTGGATCCTGGTCGCGATGGTCATCGGCATCGGGGTCGGCTACATGATCTTCACGAGCTTTCCCGACAAGAAGACCGCCACGGAGATAGCCGGTTACATCTCGCTCGTGTCCGACGTCTTTCTGCGGCTCATCAAGATGCTGATCGGGCCGCTCGTGTTTTCCACACTGGTCGTCGGCATTGCGCACATGGGCGACGCGGCCTCGGTCGGCCGCGTGTTCGCCAAGGCGCTAGGCTGGTTCGTCACCGCCTCCCTCATTTCACTGCTGCTCGGCTTGGTGATGTCGAATCTGCTCAAGCCCGGCGACAACCTGGGATTGCCGCTGCCCGACATCGGCGCATCGGCGAATCTCGCCACATCGAAATTCACGCTGAAAGACTTCGTCGGCCACATGGTGCCGCGCTCCTTCGCCGAATCGATGGCCAACAACGAGATCCTGCAGATCGTCGTGTTCTCGATGTTCTTCGGCGTCGCGCTCGCCGCGCTCGGCGACAAAGGCAAAATCCTGCTCGCCGCGATCGATCAGCTCTCGCACGTGATGCTCAAGATCACCGGCTATGTGATGAAAATCGCGCCGCTCGCCGTGTTCGCGGCGATGGCCGCCACCGTTGCCGTGAACGGGCTGACGATTCTTTTGAAATTCGCCGTCTTCATGGCCGATTTCTACCTCAGCCTGTTTCTTCTGTGGGGCCTGCTCGTGCTCGCGGGCTTCGCGTTTCTCCGGCGGCGCGTCTTCAGGCTGCTCTCGCTCATCAAGGAAGCATTCATGCTTTCGTTCGCGACCGCCAGTTCCGAAGCCGCGTATCCGAAGATCCTGGACGCGCTCGACCGCTTCGGCGTGAAGCGCAAGATCTCCAGCTTCGTGATGCCGATGGGCTACTCGTTCAACCTCGACGGCTCGATGATGTACTGCACCTTCGCAACGCTCTTCATCGCGCAGGCGTACAACATCCATCTGCCGTTCAGCACGCAGATCACGATGCTGCTGATCCTGATGCTGACGTCGAAGGGCATGGCGGGCGTGCCGCGCGCGTCGCTCGTCGTCATCGCGGCCACGCTCAATCACTTCAACATTCCCGAGGCGGGCCTGTTGCTGATCCTCGGCGTGGACACTTTCCTCGACATGGGCCGCTCCGCCACCAACGCGGTCGGCAATTCCATCGCGAGCGCGGTGGTCGCCAAGTGGGAAGGCGAGTTGCTCTCCGAACCGGAAGCGGCAGCGAATGCGGCGCGCATCGAGGCCGAACAGGAAGCCTCGCTGGCGCATCCCGCGCAAGTCTGAAGGAGGCGAGCCATGACAACGCAGCGCTTCTGGGCGGCGCTGGCTCTGGCCAGTCTGATCGCCGTGGCCTTCGGCGTGCGCGCCGCCGAAGACGTGCAGACGCCGCCGCCGGACAACGACGCCTTCGCGCCCGCCACGCTGACGGGCACGCTAGCCAAGGCCCGCGACACGGGCACGATCGCGCTCGGCTATCGCGAGTCTTCGGTGCCGTTTTCCTATCTCAATGCGCGCAAGGAGCCGATCGGCTATTCCATCGAACTGTGCAAGGCGCTCGTCGCGGCGGTCGGCAATACGGTCCACAAGAACCTGAAGATCCAGTGGGTGCCCGTGACGCCGGAAAACCGTATCGATGCCGTCGTCGATGGCCGCGTGGATCTCGAATGCGGCTCGACCACGAGCAACGTCGAACGGCAAAAACGCGTGGCCTTCTCGCCGATCTTCTTCGTGGCCGGCACCAAGGTCATGGTCAGGCGAGGCTCGCCGATCCGCTCGTTTCGCGATCTGGCGGGAAGGAAGGTCGCGGTCACGGCGGGCACCACCAATGAAAAGGCGCTGCGCGACATCGACAGGAAGTTCGGGCTCGGCATTCAGTTGCAGGTCGTGCCGGATCACGCGGAAGGCTTCGCGCGCGTGGCGAACGGGCAGGCCGACGCATTCGCCACCGACGACGTGCTGCTTTACGGCCTCATCGCGGAGAACGCGGCGAAGGGCGGCGCGTATCAGGTCGTCGGCGATTATCTGTCGTACGACCCATACGGCATCATGTATCGCAAGAACGATCCGCAACTCGCGCAAGTGGTGAAGGACACGTTTCAGGCGCTCGCGGCCGATGGCGAAATCGAGCGGCAGTACAAGCGCTGGTTCCTGCAACGTCTGCCGTCGGGCACGAGCCTCGACATGCCGATGAGCGCGCAGCTCGAAAGCATCATCGAGACGATGGCGGGCGGCGAGGCGCAGTGAGCGCGCGTTATTCGTCCACGAGCTGGCGGACGCGAGCGGCGAGCGTTTCGATCGCGAACGGCTTGGTCAGCACCTGCATGCCGGGCTCGAGGCGCCCGTTGCCGATCACCGAGTTCTCCGCGTAGCCGGTGATGAAAAGCACCTTGAGATCCGGGCGCGCCTGCCGCGCGGCATCGGCCATCTGGCGGCCGTTCATGCCGCCGGGAAGGCCGACATCGCTGATCAGCAGGTCGATCCGCACGTTCGACTGCAACAGCTTCAGGCCGGCGACGCTGTCGGCGGCTTCGATCACCGAGTAGCCGGCCTCTTCGAGGACATCGACGATCAGCATGCGCACGCTCGGTTCATCGTCGACGATCAGCACCGTCTCGCCGGCCTCCGCGCCCGAGACGGGCGACGCGGCATGGTCGGCCGCGTCGGTGTCGACACCGCCGTAGAAGCGCGGCAGATAGATGCACACCGTCGTGCCCTGCCCGGCTTCCGAATAGATCCGCACCTGACCGCCCGACTGTTTCGCGAAGCCGTAGATCATCGAGAGACCGAGGCCCGTGCCCATGCCGATCGGCTTGGTGGTGAAGAACGGATCGAACGCCTTCGCGACCACTTCGGGCGTCATGCCGGTGCCGGTATCGGTCACGCACAGCGACAGGAACTGGCCTTCGGGCATGTCGTGGGTCTCGGCCGCGCGCCGGTCGATCCATTTGTTGGCGGTTTCGATCGTGATGCGCCCGCCGTCGGGCATCGCGTCTCGTGCATTGATGCACAGGTTCAGCAGCGCGTTTTCGAGCTGGCCCGAATCGACCAGCGCGGGCCAGAGGCCCGCTGCGCCGACCGCCTCGACCTTGATGCCCGGCCCGGCCGTGCGCTGTATCAGATCGGTCATGCCGTTCACGAGCGCGTTGACATCCGTGGGCCGCGGATCGAGCGTTTGCCGGCGCGAAAAGGCGAGCAGCCGATGCGTCAATGCCGCCGCGCGCCGCACCGCCCCTTGTGCCGCGACGACGTATTTATCGACCTCGGCGACGCGTCCCTGGCTCAGCCGTATGCTCAACAACTGCAGCGAGCCCGACACGCCCGCCAGCAGATTGTTGAAGTCGTGCGCGAGGCCGCCGGTGAGCTGACCGACCGCTTCCATCTTCTGCGCTTGCCGCAGTTGCTCTTCCGCGCGCATCAGTTCCGCCGTGCGCTCCGCAACCCGCTGCTCGAGCGTCTCGTTGAGCGAGCGCAGCGACGCGTCCGCGCGGTCGCGCTCCTCCTCGGCTTGCTTGCGCGCGGAGATATCGCGAAACAGGACCGACACCTGCCGCAGGCTTGCCGGTTCGACCCGCGCCGCCGACACCTCGATGTGCCGTCCCGCTGTCAGGAAGTAGCGCTCGAAACGCGCCGGGACGCCGGTGCGCAGCACGTTGCCATACAGTTCGATCCAGCGGTCCGCCTCAATCGGATCGATCTCGCGCAAGGTCTTGCCCGCCACGTCCGGGATGCCCGTATGCCGCTCGTATCCCGGATTCGCTTCGACATGAACGTAATCGCTGAGCGGCCCGTGCGGGCCGTCGAAGAATTCGATGATGCAAAAGCCATCGTCGATTGCGTCAAATAGCGCGCGATAGCGCGCCACGGCGGCGAGACGGTGCGCTTTGGAATCGGGGGCGTGGGTCATCGGAGGAAGTTCTTGTTGATCGCGCGGCACGGCGGGTGAGAGCTTACGCGAAACCTGGCAGAGGGTGCACGCGAGAAAAACGTTTCCTGCCTGCGACGAACTTTCGTCCAGCCTTCCAATGAAAAATAACGCGCAGCTTCAGGCGGGACTCGCCAGCCTCACCCGATTGCGTCCGGATGCCTTCGCATCGTAAAGCGCCTCGTCGGCGGCGCGGATGAGCGCGCTCACGTCGTCATCGCGCTCGGGCCGCCAGCTCGCGAGGCCGATGCTGGCCGTGACGCGACCGAACTCGCTGCCGGCGTGCTCGATCGACAGATCGCTGATGGCCGCGCGAATCTGCTCCGCGATTCTCGCGGCGCCATCGGCTGGGGTGTCGGGCAACACGACAACGAATTCCTCGCCGCCATAGCGCGCCGCCGTGTCACCCGGCCGCCGGATGTTGTCGCCGATGCAGCGTGCGACGGCAGCGAGCGCATCGTCGCCGGCCTGATGACCGTAGGCGTCGTTGAAGGCCTTGAAGCGATCGATATCGACGAACAGCAGAGAGAAGAGACCGCGCGTGCGACGCGCCCTGCGCCATTCCTGATCGAGGATCTCGCCCAGCGTGCGGCGATTGTGCAGCCCGGTCAGTCCGTCGGTGCGCGCGAGCAATTGCAGTTCAGATTCCGCGCGCATGCGCCGCCTGAATTGTGCGGCGAGCACGAACGACAAGGTGATGAAGCCGACCGCGAGCACGCCCATCGACGAACCGATGATGGCCGCGCGCCGCCGCCACGCCGCGTAGATGTCCTCTTCCCCTTCGGCCACCATGATGATGAGCGGCAGGTCGGGAAAGTTGCGGAAATAGTAGAGCCGGCGCCTGCCGTCGATCGACGATGTCTCGGCGAAGCTGCCTTCCGCGGCCGCGCGGAAGTGCCTGAAGGTGTCGGCCTTGCTGATGTCGCGGCCGATCACGCTGGAATCGAAGGGTTGACGCATGATCATCACGCCGTCGTGGTTGATCAGCGAGACGGCGCCGTGCGGCCCGAGCGAAAGCCCCGCGAAAAGATTGCGAAAGTATTCCAGGTTGATGGCGAGCATCGCGACGCCTGCGAACGAGCCATCCGGATGCGACAGCCTTCGGCTGAGTGCGATGCTGGGCGCGCCGCCACGCAATCGCGACGCGTAGGGGCTGCTGAGATAAAGACCGGTGTGCGGGTTGTCGCGCTGAACCGTGAAGTAACGGCGGTCCGCAAAGTTGCCCGGTCGGGGCGCCACGCTGCCCGAATCGATGACGATATTGCCGTGCTCGTCGAGGACGAGAATCGAGCCGAGATCGCGGGCGGTGGCGGCCCGGTCGAAGAGCACGTCGTTGCGCAGGTGCGGCGGGAGTCTGATCACATCGTCGCGCTGCACGCCCTCGACGACCGCCTGCAACGACAACTCGTACAGTTCGAAATTGCGTTCGATATCGCGCTCGGCGAGCAGCGCCAGATTGCGCGACGTGTCGCGCGCGCGATCGAGCGCATCGACTCTGCCCTGATAGAGGACCAGCGCGCAAAGCCCCATCATGACGAGCGCGATGAGGGTGCCGCACAGCACGATGACGTTCGGCGTCGATGTTCGCGCGCGCGTCGGCGGCTGTGCATTGAGACTCGGGTTGTAGATATTTTCGGATGCCACTTTTCTGGGTGTCCCCGGAATACTGCTTCGCGCGTTTGTCAGTGCTCTGTACGGTCCTCAGTCAGCGAGCCAGGGCAATATTCTCTCCTATTTGTCCAGGCAGGGTGTGGACGAGGGCGATGTCGCTCGCCAGGTCAAGCCACCGGAGCGCGCCCCAGTTCGATGTATCGCGCAAGATGATGGTCTTCATCGCCCAACTGATGGTCGATCATCACGAGCCGCTTTGCGTAGTGAGCGAGCGGCAATTCCCACGTCATGCCGATGCCGCCATGCATCTGAATGGACTCTTCCGCGACGCGCGCGCCAATGCGCCCGATGGAATACTTCGCCGCCGACAAGGCGCGTTCACGCGCGACGCCCGACTCACCGACCGTCGCGGCCGCATTGATCGCCGCTGAACGCGCCTGTTCGATGTCGACGAGGACATCGGCCATGCGATGCTGCAGCGCCTGAAACGCGCCGATGGGCACGCCGAACTGCTTACGCGTGCGCAAGTATTCGAGCGTGTGCTCCTTTGCGACATCCATCGCGCCGACCGCTTCCGACGCGAGCGCGACGAGACCATAGCCGATCACATGCGTGAGCACGGCGTAACCATCGCCTTCAATACCCACGAGCGCGTCCGCTTCGAGTGCGACGTCATCGAGCGACACCTCCGCCGCCCGTCCGCCATCGATCTTGCGATAACCGCGCACATCGACGCCCCCGGCATCACGCGGCACGACGAAGAGCGAAATGCCCGCTTCGTCATGATCGCCGCCCGACGTGCGCGCCGACACGAGCAACACGTCGGCGTGTTCGCCCTCTTGCACGACGCCTTTCGCGCCGTTCAACACCCAGCCGTCGCCGCGGCGCGTCGCGCGCGTGCCGACGCGTGCGCGCTCGTAGTGTGAGCCGGGTTCGTCGTGCGCGAATGCTGCAAGCGTGGAGCCGTCGATCATCTTGGCGATGATCCCGCGCTGCGTGTCGTTGCCGGCAAGCGCGAGCGCGCGTCCGACGATGAGCGCATCGAGAAACGGTTCGACGACGAGCCCGCGTCCGAGTGCCTCGAACACGACGCTGACATCGAAGCCATCGCCGCCGAATCCGCCCGCCGCTTCATCGAAGAACGCGCCGATGATGCCGAGCTCGCAAAACCGCAGCCACATGTCGCGGCTGTACCCTTGCGCCGAGCGCGCGATCCCGTCTCGCGCATCGAACGCATACTGCTCCGCAATGAAGCGGTTCAGCGAATCCGCGAGCATCCGCCGGTCTTCCGTGTGCTGGAAATTCATCGTGCGAATCCTTTAAAGCCCGAGCATCATCTTCGCGATGATGTTCTTCTGTATTTCGTTGGAGCCGCCGAAGATCGACAGCTTGCGATTGTTGAAGTACTGCGCGGCCGCGGTGGACGCTTCATCGTCGCTATCTTCCTCAATGAATTGCTGCGCATACGGACCCATCGCGCGACGCATCAGCGACGAGATTTCCTGACGAATCTCGGTGCCGCGAATCTTGAGCATCGAGCTTTCCGCGCCTGGCGCGCCGCCGCCCGCCACCGCCGCGAGCACGCGCAGATTCGTCGTCTTCATGTTCTCCAGATCGATCTCGACACGCGCGAGCCGCGCGGCGAACAACGGATCGTCGGTGAGGGCGCGGCCATTACTTTGCAGTCTGCTCGCCGCCTCTTTGAGGCGGCCCAGCGCCGCGACCGAGAAGCCCACACCCGCGATGTTCGTGCGCTCATACGTCAGCAGGTACTTCGCATACGTCCAGCCCTTGTTCTCCTCGCCGACGAGATTCGCAACGGGCACGCGCACATCGGTGAAGAAGACTTCGTTGACTTCGTGCTCGCCATCCAGTGTGATGATCGGACGCACTTCGACGCCCGGCGTGTTCATGTCGATCAACAGGAAGCTGATGCCCTCCTGCTTGCGCGCGTCCTGCGACGTGCGCACGAGGCAGAAAATCATGTTCGCGTAGTGCGCGAGCGTGGTCCAGGTCTTCTGGCCATTCACGCGGTAATACTCTTCGCCGTTCTCCATCGCGCGCACGGCCGTCGTGCGCACCGATGCGAGATCGGAGCCCGCGCCCGGTTCCGAATAGCCCTGACACCACCAGTCTGAGCCATCGAGAATGCGCGGCAGCCAGTGACGCTTTTGCGCTTCGCTGCCGTACTTGATGAGCACCGGTCCGAGCATGTTCACGCCGAAGGGCACGACACGCGGCGCGCCCGCTATCGCGCATTCGTTCTCGAAGATGAACTTCTGCACCGCGGTCCAGCCGGGTCCGCCGTACTCTTTCGGCCAGTGATTCGCGAGCCAGCCCTGCGCGTTGAGGATGCCGTGCCACTGCGCCATGTCGTCGCGTGTGAGGCGCCTTCCCGTGTGCACTTTCTGCGCGATTTCGTCCGGCAGTGACGTGCGCAGAAACTTCAGCACGTCGGCGCGAAACGCCTCTTCTGCTGCGGTGAATTTCAGGTCCATGACTGCGATTCCATGAAGAGATTGACGAAGCCCGCGGCTCAGGCCGCCTGATTGAGGCTGGCGAAATTCTTGCCGCGCGCAACGAGATCGACGATCAGCGGCGACGCGCGCCAGAACAACGGATCTTCCTTGGCGAACTCGCGGATATCGGCGAGCACGGTGTCGAGGCCGATGCTGTCGGCGTAATGCATCGGGCCGCCGCGATAGCGCGGAAAACCGAAGCCGTGCATCAACGTAGCATCGATATCGAGCGGGCGCTGCGCAATCCCTTCATGCACGATATTCGCGCCTTCGTTGATCATCGCGGCCATGTAGCGGCGCACGATCTGCTCGTCGCTGAACGCACGCGGCGTGACGCCCGCACGCACGCGCTCCGCGTCGATGATCGCTTCGACTTCGGCATCCGGCTTGCCGATGCGCGCGCCGTCTTCATAACGATAGAAGCCGCGTCCCGTCTTCTGGCCGAGCCAGCCGCGCTCGCACAGCGCGTCGCCGATGCGCACATAACGCGCATTCGGATCGCGCGTCGCGGCGCGGCGCTTTCTCGCGGCCCAGCCGATATCGCCGCCTGCGAGATCGATGACCTGATACGGTCCCATCGGAAAGCCGAAGTCGCGCACGGCCTGATCGACCTGATACGGCGAGGCGCCGTCTTCCATCAGATGATCCGCCGCAGCGCGATACACCGCGAGCATGCGATTGCCGATGAAGCCGTCGCACACGCCCGCGCGCACCGCGACCTTCCTGAGTTTCTTCGCAAGCTCGAAGCCGGTCGCGACGACATCTGCGGTGACGCGCGCGGGCACGACCACTTCGAGCAGCTTCATGATGTTCGCGGGCGAGAAGAAGTGCAGCCCGAGCACGTCTTGCGGGCGCGTGATGCTCGCCGCGATCTCGTCGATGTCGAGGTACGACGTGTTCGTCGCGAGCACCGCGCCGGGCTTGCACACGCGATCGAGTTGCGCGAATACGGCCTTCTTCACGGTCATGTCCTCGAATACGGCTTCGATGACGAGATCGGCACCGGCGAGTGCGTCGTAGGCCGTGTCGCCATTGAAGCGCTGCAGCGCGCGCGCTTTCGCTTCGGGCGTCATGCGGCCTTTTTCGACCGATCCGTCGTAGACCTTTTCGACATGCGCGCGGCCGCGTTCGAGCGAGGCGTCGTCGCGCTCGATCATCGTCACCGCGAGGCCCGCATCCAGCAGCGCGACGGCGATGCCCGCGCCCATCGTTCCGCCGCCGAGCACGCCGGCCGAGCGCAGCGCGCGCGGTTGCGCACCGCGCGTTTCCGGCGATTTCTGCGCCTCGCGCTCGGCGAAGAACGCGTGCACGAGACCGGCGCGCTGCGGACTCTCGCGACATTCCAGGAATCGCTCGCGCTCGAATCGCAGACCTTCGTCGAACGGCAGATTCAACGCCGCCTCCACGCAGTCGACGATCTTCAGCGGCGACGCCAATCCGCGCGCTGTCTTCTGCGTGTCGGCGCGCGCGGCGGCGATCGCGGCGGCGCTGGCTTCCTTGTCCGCCAGACCGCGCGCGTTCTTCGTGCGGCGCGGCGCGGCGTGCGTCGCGATCAGTTCGTGCGCGTAAGCGAGGCCTTCGGCGAATACGTCGTCGCTCTGGCCGACGCGATCGACGAGGCCGAGACGCAGCGCATCCTGCGCGCCGACATGACGGCCGCTGAGCATCAGCGACAACGCGGCCTGCGCGCCGATCAGACGCGCCGAGCGCTGCGTGCCGCCCGCGCCGGGCAGGAGGCCCAGTTGCACTTCCGGCAGACCGAGCTTCGCACCCTCGACGGCGATCCGGTAATGCGACGCCAGCGCAACCTCCAGCCCGCCGCCGAGCGCCGCGCCATGAATCGCCGCGATGACCGGCTTGCCGCACGCCTCGATGCGATTGCACACCTCGGGCAGCGAGGGCGGCACGGCGGGCTTGCCGAACTCGCGGATATCCGCGCCGGCGATGAAGTTGCGGCCCGCGCCCACGATCAGCACCGCGCGCACGGCGGCGTTCGCATCGGCGGCGTCGATGGCGTCGATCAGACCGCGCCGCACGGCGGCATTGAGCGCGTTGACGGGCGCATGATCGATCGTCACGACGAGGACGCTGCCACGCAATGCGTGCTGGACTACCGCGGTTTCGGGCGCGCTCGAAAGCGTCATGGCTGGTGTCTCCTGTTCCGATGTTTGCCGACTGTGTCGAGCATTCTCGCGGGGACAAGCTTCCTTGACAATGACAGCGACGGTTGACAGACTGTCAAATCGCTTTTGACAATCGCTTGGGCCGTGGACGTCAACGAACTTACGCTGCTGGTCGAAATCCTCGATGCGGGCAATCTCAGCGAAGCGGCGCGGCGCCTGAAAATGAGCCGCGCCAATGTCAGCTATCACCTGAATCAGCTCGAAAAGTCGGTCGGCTTGCAGCTCGTGCGGCGCACCACGCGCCGTGTGGAGCCGACCGAACTCGGCCTCGAGTTGTATGAGCATGGCAGGTCGATCCGGAATGCGCTGCTCGCGGCGCAGGAATCGGTGTCGATGCTCGGGCAGAGATTGCAGGGACGCGTGCGCCTGTCGGTGCCGAGCGGTTATGGGCAGCTCGTGATGTCGGAATGGCTGATCGCGTTCAAGCGCGAGTATCCGGATATCGTGCTCGATGTGATGTTCGAGAATCGCGTGGAGGATCTGTTGCGCGATGAAGTCGACATCGCCGTGCGCGTGATGCCGGAGCCCCCGCCGAGTCTCGTCGCGCGCGACATGGGGCCGGTGCGGTACGTCGCGTGCGCATCGTCCGCTTATGCGGATGCGCACGGCATGCCGACGCGCTTCGAAGACTTGGGCGTCGCGCCGGTGATTACCGCGACGGTCGTCGGCAAACAGACGCGCGTCGCCGCCTATCTCGACGACGAGCGTCACGAAGTGCTGCTGGAGCCGAGCCTGATCTCGGAGAACTTTCTGTTCCTGCGCGATGCGATTCTCGCGGGCCTGGGCGTCGGGATCGTGCCGGATTACGTCGTGGCGGAAGACATGCGGCGCGGCGAGGTCGTGACGGCGCTCGATGAATGGCGGCTCAGCATTTTCGGCACGCACATGTACATGCTGTATATGCCGAACCGGCATCACACGCGCGCGACGCTGGCGTTCATCGAGTTCATGCTGGAGCGATCGCGGAAGGCGGGACGCGGGGGGCTTCTTCCAGGCACGCATTGAACGAAGCGTGCGCGGTCAGTCGCCGCCAAAAAGCTCGGGAGCAGGCCGGATGATCTCCCTGAACATCGCACACCGGTCACCGCTGCGTCACCCACGCCGCCCGCGCTCCGCAAACCAGATCGCCGCCGACATCAACGCGATGCCCGCGATCTGCACGCCGCTCAAACGCTGATCGAGAACCAGCCAGTCGATGACGATGGCAAGCGCCGGATAAACGAACTGAAACACGGCGATACGCGCCGTATGAAGCCGCGCCATGCCGATATACATCAGCGTATACGCGAGACCCGTATGAATCAGCCCAAGGCCCGCCAGCCACGCCCACGACATGCCCCACGCGGGCCAGCCATGCTGCATCGGCCAGAGCCACAGCAGGATCGTGCCGACGGCGCACTGCCACCACGCAAGAATGCCGGCGGGCATATCGCGCAGGCGTGTGGCGATGATGGTCACGCACGCCATGCACAGCGAGCCCGCCAGACACGCAGCAACGCCCATCCAGTATTGCGGCTGAAGCGCGCCGCCCGCCGTGTGCTCGACGATGCCCGTCGCCAGCACCAGCCCGCACATCGCAACCGACACCGCGACGACGCGCTGCCCGCCGATCGCTTCTTTCAGCCATAACGAGGCGAACATCAGCACCCACATCGGCTGGACATGGAACAGCACGATCGCGACGCCCGCCGATATTCGCTCGACCGCGCCGAAGAACAAGGCCCAGCTCAGCACCATCAACGCGCTGGCACTCAGCACCCACGGTCCGTTCGCCCGCGTGAGAAGCAGAAAGCGCGCTTGCCCGCGCAGAATCACCCACGCGCTCATGCAGACGAGTCCGAACGCGCAGCGAAACCACGTCGCGGTCAGCGGATCAGCCCTGGCCTCGTGCAAGAAAACGCCGATCGTGCCGAGCAGCGCGCAGCCGGCCAGAAACGGCCACGCGCCTGCTGCACGGCCTCCTTCGCCGCGCGCAACGATGCGTGCCGCCGCCCGATGAGATGATGAATTCGTGTCCATGCCCGCAGTGTGTGCCGCGACGGAACGAACGAAAAGCGCATAATTCGAACTTAATCCATTCGATTTTCGAAAGCCGCCTGAACACGATGAAACACCACGATCTGCAAACCGACTGGCTTAAATGCTTCGTCGCCGTCGTCGACGCGGGGTCGCTGTCGAGCGCGGCCAGTGAAGTGCACCGCTCGCAATCGGCGGTGAGCATGCAGTTGAAGAAGCTCGAAAACGCGCTGGGGCTGCGACTCGTCGAGCGCGGCTCGCGCACGCTCGCACTGACTCACGACGGGCAGACGCTGCTCGGTTATGCGCGCCGCATCCTCGATTTGCACGCCGAAGCTCAGGTCGCGCTTCAGGGCGAGCAACTCACCGGCCGCGTGCGGCTCGGCGTACCCGACGACTACGCCGCAAAGTATCTGACGCCCGTGCTCAAACGCTTTGCGCCGCGGCACAGCGGCGTCGAAATCGAGCTGATCTGCGAGCAATCGACTTCGCTCATTCCGCGTATCGCCCATGGCGAGCTCGATCTTGCACTCGTGTCGCGCGATCATGGCCGGCGCGGCACGTCGCTCTTTCATGAGCCGATGGTCTGGGTCGGCGCCGCGCAGTTCGAGTTATGGCGGCGCGATCCAATGCCGATTGCCGTCTACGAGAGCACGAGCCTCGCGCGGCGCAGCGCGATTCATTCGCTTGCGCAACAGGGGCGCCGATACAAGGTGGTCTACAACAGTTCGAGTCTCGCCGGGCAGATCGCCGCCGTCGAAAGCGGCCTGGCCGTGGCGGCGCTGACGCAATGCAGCGCGCCGGAACATCTGCGGATACTGGGCCGTGAAGAAGGTCTGGGGCCGCTCGAACCGATGGAAGTCGCGGTGTATCGCAGCCGCGATTCGCGTGGCTCGAAGGCCGTCGACAGCCTGCACAGCCTGCTCGTGAAAACCCTGCGGCAATCGGCGTCAGTCTGAGCGATGCCGATGTGACGCGATCCCCTCGATCTCGACGAGCAGATCGGCGCGGCAAATGTCGACGTTCAGATAACGCACGCTCGCATCGGGATGAAACGCAGTCTGCGCCAGCTTCATCACGCGCGGCAAATCCGCAGGATGCCGGTAGTACACCTTGATCTGGTCGAGATCGCGCAACGTATAACCGTTATGCACACCCTGCTTTTCCAGACTCTCCCCGCCGATCAGGTGCGCGATGTTGCCGGTCGCGACGCTCCACTGCTTCTCGAGATCGCCCACGTGCACGGTCTCGTGGCCGAGAATGCTGGCCGTGCCGGATACGAAGAGCGTGTCGCGCAATTGCGTGGCCCGGGCGAAGCTCGGCGACTTGGGGCCGTAACGTTGCGGATACTCATACGCGGGCGTCTGGCGTGAGTTCTCGATATGCCGAATCGGACTTTCGCGGCACGCCAGAAAATAGAAACCGACGCCATCGCCCCATGTGCCGATGCCCGTCGCCGCCGGCATGCCCGACGCATTCGCATAGTCCTGCTCGAAGGCCACGGCACGCCCGCGGCAAAAATCGCGATACACCTCGAGCCCTTCCCGATTCGCCCCGTTGATGTGCGGAATGAAGTTCCACATGCGGAAGATCTTCGGGAAGTTCAGTTCGCCGACGAGCGCGAACGCATCGCCATAGGTCTCGCGCGTGGCGTCGGTGTATCGGTCGGAAACGGGGAGGAAACCCGCGCAAAACAGGAACTCGTCGTTGTGCGCGAAGACGAGATCGTTGATGCTTGCGCTGCGGATCGGTCCGGCGCTCGTCCAGATTTCGGCGAAGCCGTCACGGGCGTCGTCGCACATTGCGAGGCGCAGCGTGGGCACGCCGTTTTCGATGCACGGCCGGCCGCTCGCTTCGCCGAAAACGATGCGCGCCAGCACCTCGTTGCCGCATGTCGCCTCGGGCGTAATGAAGCGGCACTCGATCGTCGCGCTCATCGCTTACTCATGGACTATTCATCGGCCTGATCGCCGAACAGGTCCGCGGTCGCGACGCGATCCTGCAGCGGCGGCAATGCGCCGCTTCTCACCTGTTCGAGGACGGCGGGCGGCAGCCAGGTCTCTTCCATGGCGCCGATGCCGTTCTCGATCATCTGCTGGAGGAAGAACGATTGCTTGCGCCCCGTTACTTCCGCCAAGAGTCGCAGCCGTTGCTCGAATTGTGGATCGACCCGCACTGCGACCACCTTCAGCTTGTTTTCGGCGGTCCTTCTCACTGCATGCTCCTGTTACGTTCGGTGCGCGCCGCAAGCCGGCGCGCGCATGCGTGCTTATACCACAGCGCAACTTCGGCCCGATCCGGCTTCGCCCGGCGCACGACCGTGCGCGGCGCTCGCGGACGTGCGTGCTACCATCGAAAAGGGCATCCTGCATCCGTCCGACGACGTCCGCGCCGGCGCTCGCGCACGTCTCACACAGCGTCATGAACGAATCAGAAGACCACCCCGGACTCGGCACGGCAGAGGTCTTGCCTTCGCTTCCTCCGCTCGACTTTCGCGCGGCGCGCAGGCGGCTCTTCGCTGCGCTCGTCGCGTCGATCGTCATCCCGCTCGCGTTTTTCTGTCTGTACGGTTACTACACGTATGAACGCGCGCTCAGCGAAACGGGCCAGTCGCTCGAACGGCTGGCGCGCGTCATCGACGAAAAAGCGAACACCGTTTTCAGCATCAACCGCGAGCTGATTTCACGCATCGAAGACATGCTCGGCAGTGGCGACGAGGACTTCATCGCACGCAGCGAGTCCGAACTGCACGACAAGCTCGCCCGTCTCGCACAGAGCCACGCGCAGATCGCCGCGCTGTCCGTGCTCGACAGTCGCGGCAGGCTCGTTCTCAGCAGCCGCCTTTTTCCGGCGCCCAATGTGTCCATCGGCGATCGTGCCGATTTCATCGCAACGCGCGACTCGCGCGCGACGTTCCATGTCTCCATGCCCGAGCGCGGGCGCGTGAAGAACACCGACATCATCGATACGCTGAGCGCGCGCTTTGCGAAGGACGGGCGCTTTCTCGGCGAGATCTCGATCGCGGTGCGGCGCGATTATCTGATCGGCTTCTATCGCGAGCTCGCCACGAGCGATTCCGCGCTCACGCTCGCGCTGCATCGCGCCGACGGCGCCGTGCTCGCGCGTTATCCGCCGCCGTCCGTGCGGAATCCACCCGATCGCCATCTCGTGCTCGCCGACGCATTCGCGCAAGGCAAGTCCACGGGCCTCATGCGTTACCTGTCGCCGCTCGACAACGACGAGAAGCTCGCCGCCTGGCGGCGCGTCGGCGACTATCCGGTCTATGCCGCCGCGGGCTTCGCCATCCGCGACATACGCCTCGCATGGTGGCGGCGAGATGTATCGATTGCGTCGATCGCGCTGATACCGTGCATTGCGCTGTGGCTGCTGATCGGCTTTTCGCTGCGCCGCCTGAAGGCCGAAGAAGCGGCGTGGCACAACTGGCGCGGCGAGCTCTCGCTGCGCCGCTCGGCCATCGCCGCGACGCGCCGTTTGCAGCGCATGGGCGCGCTCGGCAATCTGGTCGCGAGCGTCGCGCACGATTTCAATAACCTGTTGATGGTCGTCACGGCCAACATGGAGATGGCGCGGCGCAAGGGCTTCAATGGCCTCGAGAAAGAAGTCACCGCGGTCGAGCGCGCAGCGACCAATGCGCAGTCGCTCGCGCGCCGACTGCTGAGCGTCGCGCGCCGTCAGCCGTTGCAGATGCAGGTCATACGGCTCGACCGATGGATGGCGGAACTGGAGCCGCTCGTGCGCGCGTCGGTGGGCGACAAGGTGACGTTCGGCACGCGCGCGCCGGATACGACGTGGCCCGTGCGCGTCGATCCGACGGAGCTGACATCGGCGCTCATCAACATCGCCGTAAACGCGAAAGACGCGATGCCCAATGGCGGCGACTTCCGGATCGATTGCAGCAACGTGCGCTACGCGGACACGCACGACGGCCTCGGCGCGGGCGAATATGTCGTGATCTCGTGCAGGGACAGCGGCATCGGCATGCGGCCCGATGTCGCGAGGCAGGCGTTCGAGCCGCTTTTCACGACCAAGGGCGCAGGCGCCGGCACGGGGCTCGGCCTCGCGCAAGTGCTGGCGATGACGGAGCAGGCGGGCGGCACCGCGCGCGTGAACTCGGCATGGGGCTTCGGGACGACCATCGACATCTATCTGCCGCACTGGACCGGAGAAGCCGAAGCGCTTGCAGACGCGCCGCACGTCGAGGCGATCGAACACACTGCGCTTTCGTCGACCGTGCTCCTCGTGGAAGACAACGAGGAAGTCGCGGCGGGCCTGTGCGCAGTGCTCGACGTGCTCGGCTGGCAGGCGCGCCACGCAGCTTCGGGCGATGCCGCGAAGCAGATGCTCGAAGCGGGCAACGCGTTCGATCTCGTGCTCTCGGACATCCAGATGCCCGGCAACTACGACGGCATCAGGCTCGCGGAATGGATCAAGGCGACGCGCCCGACGCAGCCGGTCACGCTGATGACGGGCTACGCCGATCAACTCGACGAGGCGCGCCGCACGGGCTTTGCGATCCTCGCGAAGCCTTTCAACATCGACGATCTGCAACGGCTGCTGAACGGTCTATCGATGCGTGTGACGAAGTAATTCCGATAGCCGATCAACGCGGATCGCGCCACCCGCCGAATTGCGCGATATCTTCGAGCGACAGGCGCGCACGCGGCGCGCGCTCACGCTCGGCCAGCGACGCAGGCAGCGCGCGAGCGTCGCCGTGATGCGCAACGGAAATCACGGAGAGCGGCGTGAATCGCTCCGGAATCGCGAACGCCTCTTTGAGGCCGCTTGCATCGAATCCGCCCATCGCGTGGGCGGCGAGTCCTTGCGCGTGCGCCTGGAGCAGCAGCGCCATCGCGGCGGCGCCCGCATCGTAGGCTGCGCTCACGTTGACTTCGCCCTTCGCATTCAGTGTGTCCGCGAGCACCGCGATCAACACTTGCGCATTCGCATTCCATGACTGATTGAACGGCACGAGCAATGCGAATGCGCGCGCGAAGGCGTCGGGATCGTGCGCCTTCTCGAACACGACGAAGCGCCAGGGCTGCACGTTATAAGCCGACGGCGCCCAGCGCGCCGCTTCCAGCAACGCGACCACCTGCGCATGCGCGACCGCGCGATCCGCATAAGCGCGCGGGCTCCATCGTCCCGCGATGAGCGGATGAATGGCGATATCGGTCGGAGCAGGTCGATGTGTCATGAATGATTCGGATGAACATGAAGTCTTGCAACGCGAAATCATATGCGCGATGTTCCCGGGCACAAACCAATTTACCTTGCTAAGCAAATGAATGGGCTTTGCACATACACAGCTATTCAAAGCATCGATTCATTCAAAAGCATCGCTGAAATGATCGGTTCGTCACGAATGCACGCGCGGCGAAGATAGGCTTCTTTTCTTCGCACGAAGTGCTTCATGTCCACGACTCACACGCTCGACACTTCGGCGCGCTCGAAAGTGCCCATCGACGAACTCGCGCTCGACCGTCACCGGCGCAACATCCGCGCCATGGCCTCGCACCGCGCGGCGTTACCGAACGGCACATTCTTCTGACAGCCCATTTTCACGGAGTATCGATCTTGTCTCGATTCAATTCATCGCGCGGTCCACGGGTGGTCGGCATCGGCGGCACGACGCGGCCTCAATCATCGACCGAACGGGCACTCGCGTTCGCATTGCGCGGTGCGCAGGAGAGCGGCGCGAGCGTGCAACTCTTCGGCGGCGCGTTTTTACATAGCCTGCCGCACTACGCACCGGAATCGCGCGAACTCACCGATGAGCAACACGAACTCATCGAGGCCGTGCGCGCGGCGGATGCGCTCATCATCGCGACGCCCGGCTATCACGGCGGCATCTCGGGCCTCGTCAAGAATGCGCTCGATACGCTGGAGGAGCTACGGCTCGACGAGCGCCCCTATCTCGACGGACGCGCGGTCGGCAGTATCGTCACGGCGTATGGATGGCAGGCGGCGGGCACGGTGCTCACGTCGCTGCGCTCGATCGTGCACGCGTTGCGCGGCTGGCCGACGCCTTTCGGCGCAACGATCAACACGCTGGAGACGCGTTTCGAATCCGCAGATACTTGCTCCGATCCGAAGGTCGTCGAGCAACTCCGCACCGTGGGGCGGCAGGCGTCGGGCTTCGCGCTGGCGTTCGGCGCGGCGCGTGCGGACGACTACCATGAAGTGGACCGACGCGTCGCGCTCGTGCAGCATTGACTTGCGGATGACGAAGCTGCGCATGGCGCGCAGCTTTTCCGCTTCGTTTCAGTGCAGCGGCGGCTCGCCGGGCAGCTGAAACGCATCGACGGTATAGCCCATGTTGAAATAGCCCGCGCGTGCATAAGCGGAAATGTGCTCGAGCTGTTCCGCGCGCGTAGTTTCGCTGACGGCGTGCGCCTCGTGTGCCGCCCCTTCTTTCGTGAAGTGCTTACGCACGCGCCCGGCCGGCGCCGACAGCGCCTGCCAATATTGAGTCAGGAAGTGCGGCATGGTACGCCTCCTCGAATGCACGGATGACTCGACTCTAGGCTGTCAAAAACGTTTGGACAAACAAGGGTTTCTGCAATGCATAGCAGGCGGCACCTGTTTGGCGCGTTGAGGCGGCTTTCCGCATGGGACGAAGACGGCGCCGGTAGCCTGGGCCCGCGAAGCGCTTCATGCAATCACTTCGTGCCATCCAGTATCGGATGAGACTGCCCCGGTATCGGACGGCCGCGATTATCGGTCGGCACGAGCTGCGTCTGAAACGCGACGAAAAGCGCCTGGAACTTGCCGTCCACTTCGACCATCACCGCGCCGTCCTGAAACACGCCGTTCTCGTTCGAGTGGTCCTTGACCGGGCTGCCCTTGCCCCGCTTCGGGTTGCCCTGATTCATGTGCGTTTCGTGCAAGCCGTCTTTCCCCGGTTCGAACAGAAAGCCGAAGCCGTAGACGGTGACGTCTTTCGCGGGTTTCCATCCGAGGCGATCGTCGCTATAAGCGGGCGTCTTGTAGACATAGTCGACGCCGTCGGCCGACATGTCGAGTTGCAGCATCTCGTTGAGAAGCGCATTGATATCGTTGTGCTCGTCTTTGGTATCGAGCGGGATCGGACGCATCGCGCCGAGATCCAGGAGACGCGTGTCATGCACATAATCGAGCTTCGGGAAGTTCGACGTGGCGACACCGGCAGGCAGCCGGACGAGATCGGCGGTCATCGGGTGATCGAAGTATTGATTCCAGAGATACAGCACGAGATAGCCCGCCGGCCCCGTCAGTGAGCTGTCCGATTTCACATTGGTGACGATATTGAACGGCTTGCCATTCGTATCTTCGCCGACGATCACATAGTGCGGATCGCCCTTGTAATTCTGGAGATAGGGCACGCCGAGCGTCACCGTGCCCTTGAAAAGAACGTATTCGTTGCGCTCCATGATGCGGCTCCGTGAAGTGAGCGATCATTTGATGCGGCCAGTGTGACATCTTTGCGATCGACAGGCGACCCGCGCCCGCGACGGCGCCGCCGTCAGCGTATCGCCTTTCTCGCGGACTTGAAGCGATGCTTCTGCTCGCTTTTGAGTGCCCGTATCGCCGGCTTGGTATCGACGTCATCGGGAAACGCCCCTTCCGAGCCGGAAAGCAGACCGCGACTCGCGACCACGTCGTTCAACGCGCCGAAACGCTTTTGCAGCCGCTTAAGGCTCTTCACACTGTCACGCATGCCGGGCGAGACATCCCCGAAAAATTCGAGCAGATAGCGCACCTTCTTTCCGGCCTTGCGCACTTCGTGATAAGCGGCATAGTCGGATCGCTTCGCGCGCAGCGCCCGCTTGATGCGCTTTTTCAACTGACCGCGCGCCGCGCCGATCCGCTTCTTTGCAAACCGTTCGACCGGCACGCGACTATGCCCCGTGTTGAGCTGCTGATTCGCCTCCTTCACGCCCGTCAGCAACACATGCTTTACGTCCGCGTTCGCAATGGTTTCGATGCTGGTCGCGAGCACCGCCGCACGACGCGCCTTCACGGAGTCGTCGAGCCCTTCCACATGGAGTTCGTCCAGCAGCTTCAGCAAAATATCCCAGTCGCGCGCCCTGCCCGCCGACGTCGCCAGATACTTGAGCAACGCGCGCTGATGCGTGTCGAATTCGTCTTCCAGCAAGGGGCTGTAAGCCCAGAACAATGTGCGAAGCCGTCGCAACGCGACGCGCAGCTTGTGCAGCACCTCGGGGTCCGCGTTCCCGTCGAGCGTGGACGCATGCCGCAGCGCCTCTTCGACCAACGGCGATGCCAGTTCACCAAATTTAGTTTCCGCTGTTTCGCTCCTCGCGCGCGCACTGCCATTCGAAGCCATGATCGTTTCCCGTTGCGCAGTACCATCCACATGCAACATGCATACCCGCCGCCGCGCTTGCCCCAAAACAAGGCACGAAAAGCGGAACACGTCTTGCTGGGTTCGCGATACGGGAAATGCCGCTGTCAAGGAACGCTCCACAACAAAAAAGCTGTTGGGTACACTTGGACGCGCCTGCAGATTCAAACGAACAGAATCACATATTCGGAGCCAGCTTGAGGAAGCGAGCCACGGTCATCTGTCGAAAGGGCAACCGGATTTTGCTGGTTGCGCGACGTCGCACCAAATGGGCGCTGCCCGGCGGCATGCTCAAACGGGGCGAGGATTTGCCGGATGCCGCACTGCGCGAGCTCAAGGAGGAAACGCGTCTTGCGGGCAAGTCGGCTAAATTTCTGTTCCAGCATCGCGGAAGGCAGAAGCATCATCACGTCTTTTTCTGCGATGTGCCGAAACGCGCGAAGCCGCGCGCGAGCAATGAAATCTCGCGGTGCCGCTGGGTCCACGTTTCGGAAATTCAGCGGCTCGCCACCAGTGCGCCGACCAAAATGATCGTCAAAGCGCTCGGTGACGAAAGGCGAAAACGCTGACCGTGCAACGCTCACGGCGACCAGGCATCAAACGCCCTGCTGTTTCGCATCGCCGTACACGACTCGCACCGCGGGCACGAACCACGCGAGACACAAGCCGACGAACGCCGCCATCGCGGCCACGACAAGCCCGACGTGAATCGACGCGACGAGCGCCATGCGCGCCGAGTGCGTCATCGCGTCGCCCGGCTGGCCAGCAGCTACAAGCCGTTCGATCAGCGCTGACTGTTCCGCACGGTCGATCAGCAAATCGGGGCTCGCGAACGATTTGAGCCACTGCGTCGCCTGATACGAATCCAGCGGACGATGCACGTTTCGCGTAGAAATGCCCGAGCAGCGCGCCCGTGATCGCGGTGCCGAGCGCCGAATGTCGACGTGACGAGCACGAGCCAGCGCAAACGCAGCTTCGGATCGGGAAAAGAGATCGGCGACGGCGGCGAATACCGTGCCGAGCAGGATACCGCCGCCGATGCCCTGCACACCGCGTGCAATGACGGGAAACAGCATGCTGCGCGCGAATCCGCATAACACGGACGCCAGCCTGAGCAGCACGATGGCCGCGAGCAAAAGAGCTTGCGCCCGTAGAGGTCACCGAGCCGCCCGAAAATCGGAATCGTGATGACGGAGGCGAGCATGTACGAGGTCGCGACCCACGCGTACAGATCGGAGCCCTTCAGCTCGGCGATGATGCGCGGCATTGCGGTGCCGACGATGGTCTGATCGAGCGCGACCAGCATCGTGACGAAGGCGATGCCGAGCATCGCGAGCAGCGATTCGCGAAACGGCAGGCGCTGGCGCTCCGGCTCGTGAACGTCAGCGAACGAGTTCATGACACGCGCGAGCACGCGCGTTTCGTCGTGCTCGCGTGCGAGCGCCTACTGCCCGCCTTCCTGAATCGTCAGAACATTCTTCACGGACGTGACGCCGCTCACGCCCTTCGCGATCGAAGCGGCCTTGTCGATCTGCTCCGCATCCGCGGCATGTCCGGCGAGCGTGATTGCGCCGTTCTTCGCGATCACGTTGATGCCGTTCAATTCGACGCCGCCTTTCTGCAGCGCCTGGGACACCTTCTTGCTGAGAGCCCGATTGGCCTTGCGGGCCGCGGACTTCGAGGTTCCGGCGCTCGCCGACGGCGTAGCGGACTGAGTCGAGGCCGCATCGCTGGTCTGTGACCACACGTTGACGGAGAAGGCAATCGCTGATGCAACGGCGGCAAATCTGAGCGCATTGATCGTTTTCATCGCTTGGCTCCAGGTTGGCTTGATTGGCTTGATGGGCTTGGGTGAAACGAAGGCACGATGAATTCTAGTCGCGGGTTCGCGAGATCGCAGGGATTCGGGCCGTTCATTTCGCATACGCGCGCAATTCGGCGGGCGACAGGAAGAAATCGCCGTTGTCCGCGAGCTTTTCGATCATGAAGTCAATGAACGTTCGCACGCGCAACGGTTGCTCCGTCCGATGCCGGTAGTAGATATAAATCGATTCGCGCTGTGTCAGATGCCGCGTGAGCAAGGGCACGAGCCGCCCTTCGCGGATATGCGTCACCGCCGAAAAACTCCCGAGCTGGCCGATCGCGACACCGGCGAGCACCGCGTCGGTTTCCGCATCGATATCGTTCGCGCAAAGCGCCGCCGCGACCTCGCGGTAGACGATTTCATCGCCGATCATGAATTCCCACGGCGCCTGCTTGCCGGTGTTCGCACGCCGATAACCGGTGCAACGATGCGAGGATAGATCGTCGACGGTACGCGGCGCGCCATATCGTTCGATATACGCGGGCGACCCGCACACGATCAGCTGGATCGGCACGAGCCGCCGTGCAATCGCGCCGCCTGAGGGCGGCGAGCCGCCACGCAATCCGACATCGGCGCGTTCTTCCACGAGATCGGTGAAATGGTCGTCGAAACGCACGTCGAGTCCGACGTCCGGATAAAGCCGCGCGAACGCCAGCACCGACGGCCACAACGCGCGCGCGAGCGCTTTCGGCGCGCTGATGCGCAACGGACCGGCGATGACTTCCTTCGCGCTCCTCGCATCCGCAATGGCCGATGTGAGCATTGCGAGCGCCGGCTCGACACTTTGCAGGAGCCGCTGCCCTTCCTCGGTCAGCGAGAGCTTGCGCGTCGTGCGATGAAACAGGCGCACGCCCAGCGACTTTTCGAGCTGCATCACCGCGTGACTCGCGGCTTGCGGCGAAATCCCCTGATCAATGGCCGCACGCCGCAAATTGCCGAGCGTGGCGGCGCGCACGAAGATCGAAATCGCGCGGACCTCGTTCATGAAGCGCCTCGATTCGCAAATTCAGGTTGATTATCAGTCTAGCGTTCGGCGGCTAGTTCGTGCGAATCGGACGTCCTATGCTTCGTTTCACCTTCACCACCGGCACAACGGAGCACATCATGAGCAACGCCATTCAACAGCAATACAAGCGGGTCTGGTTCATCACGGGCGCGTCGCGCGGCCTCGGCGCGCTGATCGCCCGCGCGGCGCTCGACGACGGCAACGCGGTCGTCGCCGCGGGCCGCAATGTCGAAGCGATCGTCGAGCGTCTCGGCGAATCGCCCGCCCTGCTGCCGGTCGCGCTCGACGTCACGAGCGAAGCGCAGGCCAAGGCGGCCGTCGAAGCCGCCGTCGCGAAGTTCGGCCGTATCGACGTGCTGATCAACAATGCGGGCTTCGGGCTGCTCGCGGCCGTCGAAGAATCGAGCGATGCCGATGTGCGCCGCATGTACGACACCAACGTCTTCGGCCTGCTCAACGTGACGCGCGCCGTGCTGCCCGTCATGCGCAAGCAGCGCGGCGGGCATGTCATGAACATGTCGTCGATCGGCGGTTATCGCGCGGCAGCGGGCTTCGGCGTCTATAGCTCGACGAAGTTCGCCGTCGAAGGCATCACCGAAGCGTTGCATGCGGAGTTGAAGCCGCTCGGCATTCACGCGACCGTCGTCGAGCCGGGCTACTTTCGCACGGACTTTCTGGATGCGTCGTCGCTTCTCGTCGGCAAGGAAATCATCGACGACTACGATGCGACTTCGGGCAACGTGCGGCGCTTCGCTGCCGGCATGAATCACAATCAGCCGGGCGATCCCGAGAAGCTCGCGACCGCGCTCGTCACGCTCGCCGATGCGCAAACACCGCCGCTGCGTCTCGCGCTCGGCACCGACACGCTGAAGGCTATAGCGGAAAAGAACGCGTATGTCGCGGCGGAAACGGAAAGCTGGAAGGCGCTGTCAAGCTCGACGGACTTCGCGGTTTAAGCGGTTTCGGGCGAAAGAGCGGTGTCTCTGAAGGAACGACGAGCCCAATCCTTCTGGCGACGTCGCGTCTATGTTTCGAAGGCAACGGGACGTGACGAAGCGATCACATCGCCCGCGCGGATCGCATCGACGTTCGGCGTGCCGCACAGCGTCATCGCGCGTTTTGCTTCATCGAGCAGGATGTCGATGGCGCAGAGCGCGCCTTGGTCGCCGCCGATGGCCGCGCCGAACAGCACGGGACGCGCGATCGCCGCCGCCTGCGCGCCGAGCGCCACCGCCTTTACGATATCGACGCCGCGCCGGATGCCCGAATCGATGAGCAATTCCGTGCCCGGCCCGAGCGCGCGACGCACCGCATGCAGCGATTCGAGGCTCGAGCGCGCGGCGTTCGAACGCCGCGCGATTCGCCGCGAGCGTGATCTCGTCTTCCGCGCCGCCGTCGATGAACTCGAACACGAAGCGCGGCAGCGTGCGGCGCGCGAGTTCGCGCAGATCGGCGCTCGACAGCGCGCTGTCGAGCGTAAGCCTCATGCCTCGCGCACTTTGCCCGTTTGCGCGAGCCGCATCGCGAGCGTCGAGAGCGCGTCATACGCGTCGCGCGATACCGCGTCCCACGCGCCGATAGCCTGCGACTGCGCTTCGACGACCGCGCGATCGCCGCGCGCGGCCGGGCCCGTCAACGCATCCTTCGGCCCGAGCGCGACGATGTTCGCGGCCGCATTGCGCGACAGCGTATGCATCATGTCCTCGATGAGCGGCTGCGGAATGCCCGCCGCCTGCCACATCTCGACGGACATCGCCGCGAGTATCGGCAGAAAGTTCGACGCGACGACCGCCGCCGCGTGATAGAGCGCCTTGCTGCCCGGCTCGATATCGAAACAGCGCGCGCCGATGGCCGCGAGAATCTCGCTCCATGCGGCACGCGCGGCCCGGTCGCCTTCGAGCCCGCACGGCGTGCCTTCGAACTGAAACACGGCCGTGCCGGGATTGGCGAAGCTCAGCATCGGATGCACGCTCGCGACATTCCAGCCGAGCGCGCGCAAGGGCGCGAGCGTGTCCGTGTCGAGCGCGCCGCTGCAATGCACCGCAATCGACGGCATGTCGTCCCTGCGATGCCCCGCGAGCGACTGCGCCACTTCCGCGATGCGCATGTCGGGCACCGACAGCAGCCAAATATCGGCGGGGCGCATCGCGGCGATGTCGTCGAGCGCGCGGCCCGCGCCGATGAAATCGACCGCGTCACGCGCATGCGCGATATCGCTGTCGCATACGTCGCCGATATCGAGCACGCGGTTCGCGACGATCAGATTGCCGAGCGTCGCGCCGACGCGCCCCGCGCCGATGATGTTGAGAGTCGCCATGATGATGTGAGGCCGCGCGAGACTCAGCCGTGCCTGATCGCGATGGTCTTCAGACTCGTGAAACCATAGAGCGCCTCGAAGCCCTTCTCGCGTCCGTGGCCGCTCGCCTTCACGCCGCCGAACGGCAACTCGACGCCGCCGCCCGCGCCGTAGTTGTTCACGAAGACCTGCCCCGCCTGCAGCTTGCGCGCGAGACGCAAGCCACGCGAGCCGTCGCGCGTCCACACGCCCGCGACGAGGCCGTAATGCGTCCCGTTGGCGAGCTTCACGGCTTCGGCTTCATCGTCGAAGGGCATCGCCGCGAGCACCGGTCCGAAAACTTCTTCTTGCGCGAGGCGGCTTTGCGGCGGCACGTCGCGGAACAGGACCGCCTCCTGGAAAAAGCCGTTGCGCGACGCCTCCACGACGATCCTGCCGCGCGCCGCCACGCGAATGCCTTCGGCCTCTGCCTGCTCGACCATGCTGCGCACGCGCGCCTGCTGCTTCGCGTTGACGAGCGGGCCCATGTCGAGGTCCATCGCGGGCGGGCCGGAGCGCAGCGCTTCGAAACGCTGCGTCAGACGTTCGATCACCGTCTCGTAGATGCCGCGCTGAACCAGCAGGCGGCTGCCCGCCGAGCACGTCTGCCCGGCGTTCTGGATGATCGCGTTGAGAATCACGGGCAAGGCTTCGTCGAGATCGGCATCGTCGAACAGGAGTTGCGGCGACTTGCCGCCGAGTTCGAGCACGCTCGGGCAATGACGCTCCGCCGCCGTGCGTCCGACCAGCGCGCCCGTCGCGCTCGAGCCGGTGAACGAAATATGGCCGATGCCGCCGTTCGCCGACAACGCCGCGCCCGCTTCGCTGCCCAGACCCGTGACGACGTTGATCGCGCCCGCCGGAAAGCCGATGTCGGCGGCGATTTCGGCGAGACGCAGGATCGACAGGCTGGCGTCTTCCGCCGGCTTGATCACGCACGCGTTGCCCGCCGCGAGCGATGCGCCGACGCTGCGGCCATAGATCTGCATCGGGTAATTCCACGGGATGATGTGCCCCGTCACGCCTATCGGCTCGCGCACCGTCAGCACCGTGAAGCCCGTCGTATAGGGCAGCGTCTCGCCATGCAGCTTGTCGACGCAGCCGGCGTAGTACTGCAGATAGCGCGCGAGCACGGCCGCGTCGGTGCGCGCGGTCTTGAGCGCCTTGCCGGTGTCGCGCGCTTCGAGCCGCGCGAGTTCGTCGGCGTTCTCCAGCACCGCCGCTGCATACGCGAACAGCAGATTCGCGCGCTCGACCGGCGAGCGCTTCGCCCACGGACCGTCGAGCGCCTCGCCCATTGCGTCGCGTGCGGCGGCGACAGCGCGGTCGACATCGGCGGCATTGCCGCGCGCGATCGCCGCGAACGGCTCGCCCGTGCTGGGGTCGATGACATCGAGCGATTCGCCGTTGTCGCCCGCGCGCCATGCGTTGCCGATGAAGTGACGATATTCCATGCTTACTCCGTGATCAGTGCGTGTTCGGTGACGGCTGCGGCGATCGCCGTGCCGACTTCGATGGTGTTCGCCGCGCCGCCCATGTCCGGCGTGCGCGGACCGCTTTCGAGCACGGTTTCGATGGCCGAGACGATGGTCTTCGCCGCCGCTTCGTAGCGCGCCTCGCCACGGCCGAGATGCTGCAGCATCAGCGCCGCCGACCAGATTTGCCCGATCGGATTGGCGATGCCCTTGCCCGCGATATCCGGCGCGGAGCCGTGCACCGGCTCGAAGAGCGACGGAAAGCGCCGCTCCGGATTCAGGTTGGCCGAAGGCGCGATGCCGATGGTGCCGGTGCACGCAGGCCCGAGGTCCGAAAGAATGTCGCCGAAGAGATTGGACGCGACGACCACATCGAAACGATCGGGATGCTGCACGAAATGCGCGCACAGAATGTCGATATGAAACTTGCGCGTCTCGATGTCCGGATAGCGCTTCGCCGCTTCCGCGAGGCGCTCGTCCCAGTACGGCATCGTGATAGAGATGCCGTTCGATTTGGTCGCGGCGGTCAGCTGCTTTTTCGGGCGGCTTTGGGCGAGCTGAAAGGCGAAGTCGAGAATGCGATCGACGCCCGTGCGCGTAAACACCGCCTGCTGCGTCGCGAACTCGCGGTCGGTGCCTTCGAACATGCGTCCGCCGACCGACGAATACTCGCCTTCGGTGTTCTCGCGCACGACCAGAAAGTCGATGTCGCCGGGCTTGCGGTGCGCGAGCGGCGACGGCACGCCTGGCATGAGACGCACCGGGCGCAGGTTCACGTACTGATCGAAGTCGCGGCGAATCCTGATGATCGATTCCCACACGGCCGTGTGGTCCGGCACGACATCGGGCGTGCCGACCGCGCCGAAGAAGATGGCGTCGTGCTTGCCGATCTGCCTCGCCCAGTCGGCGGGCATCATCGTGCCGTGCTGCACGTAGTGTTCGGTGCACCACGACGCGAATTCGTCGAAGTCGAGCGCGATGTCATAGCGCGCCGCGGCCGCCTTCAGCACGCGCAAGCCTTCGACCATGACTTCCTTGCCGATGCCGTCGCCCGGAATGACGGCGATGTGATGCGTTGTTGCCATTGCGCTATGTCTCCTCGATTTCGACGCGGACATGCCCGGCGTGCGCACGAGAGGAGACCTTGCACATGGCAAGAGCCTAGTTGTCTCCTTCGTCTCTGTCGCCCTCGGAACGCGTGCGTGTCCGGGCATCGGACTATTCAGATGAGCAATCTAGCGGACGCCCTCACGCGGCGGAAGTGCGAATCCGCAAACGGGAGTCTTCGAATATCCGCAAGGGGGTTCAGCCGGCCGGACGTTCGCCGCCCGGCGCAACCAGCGATGCGGGCGCGAACGCGCTCAGGAAATCGAACAGCTTGCGCGCGGGCAAAGGCGCGGCGCCGGCGCGAATCCCGACCGACATCACGCGCTCGGCCCAGGGATTCGTCAGGCGGATGAAGCGCAGATGCATCGGCTCGCGAAAGAGACGCACCGCGCCTTCGGGCAGCACGCCGACGCCCTGCCCCGCCGCGATGAGCCGGCACATCGCCTCGAAGCTTTGCACCTGCACGCGAAAGCGGATCGTGCGGCCCGCGAGCGCGGCTTCCTTGACGAGCATTCGCGTGACTTCGGCCTTGTCGTCGAGGCCGACGATATCGTGTTCGAGCAGCGCCGCGAAGTCGATCTGCTCGCCCTGCAAAACATGGTCTTCCGGCACGACGACGCTGATGCGGTCCGCGCAGTATGGCGCGAGGCGAATGCCTTCCATGCCGACCTGCGAAGTCACCACGCCGACATCCGCGCGCCCTTCACGCAACGCCTGAAGAATGTCCATGCTGCGCAATTCGCTGATATGCAGCTTGATGTCCTGATACCGCTGCGAGAACGCGCGCAGATGATCGGGCAAGTCCTGGCTGATCGCCGAGATATTGGCGAACACGCGCACGCGGCCGACGGAGCCTTTGGTGTAGTCGGACAGCTCGCTGTATATCGCATCGGTCTTGAGCAGCAGCTCGGTGGCATGACGCGCGAGCGCTTCGCCCGCGGGCGTGGGCTCGACACCCGCCGACGTGCGGTTCAGCAACCCGACGCGGAAGTGATGTTCGAGCAGCGCAATACGCCGGCTCGCCGTCGACAGCGACATATGCGATTGCTGCGCCGCCTTCGACAGGCTGCCCAATTCGACTGCGCGCAGAAAAAGAGCCAGCGACGTGAGATCGAACAAACCGGACGCTCCTTAAAGTCTTGCCGCGCAGTATGGCATCCGGGCGCGATCGGCGCGTCGTGGCCGGATACAGGAAAACCCTGACCGATGCGCACGCCCGTGTCGCGAAGGGCGTGTTCGAACTATTCGAAAGCCCGCTTCAACGATTTCGCATATCACCGGCGCTCGGCAGCCGCTACATTTCCCCTGTTCCGCCGCGTCTTCCGTCCACGAATCCGGGCGACGCAGGACGGAGCTTAAAAAAAACATACATGGAGACAGACGTGGAAATCGATGCGACCAACATGCCGCCCGGCGCGGCATCGCCCGCCCCGTCACACGACGCGGCCACGGCGGACCGGATCTTCCGCCGCCTGGCTCTGCAAATCCTGCCGATTCTGATGTTCGCGTACATCACGTCGTACATCGATCGCGTGAACGTGAGCTTCGCGAAGTTGCAGATGGCGCAGCAGCTCGGCTTCTCCGATGCCGTGTTCGGCTTCGGCGCAGGCATCTTCTTTCTTGGCTATGTGATTTTCGAAGTGCCGAGCAACATGATCCTGCAACGCGTGGGCGCGCGCAGATGGATCACGCGCATCATCCTGTCGTGGGGCGTCGTGTCGGGGCTGACGGCCTTCGTCGCCACGCCGATGCAGTTCTACGTGATGCGCTGCCTGCTCGGCGTCGCGGAGGCCGGCTTCATTCCGGCGATCGTCTTTTATATCGGCCAGTCGTTTCCGCGTAACCGCCGCGCGCGCATCCTCAGCATGTTCTATGCGGCGCTCGCGCTCGCGGGTCTCATCGGCTCGCCGTTGACGGGCTTCATCATGCAGTACTTCGACGGCCTCATGCAGTTGGCCGGCTGGAAGTGGATCTTCATCGTCGAAGCCTTGCCCGCGTTTCTCGCGGCGGTCTACACATGGAAGGGACTCGACGACGACGTCACGAAAAGCCCGCGCTACAGCGAGGCCGATCGCGCCTTCCTCTCGCGCGTGCTCGCCGAGGATCGCGCGGTGACGGCGGAATCGAACCACAAGGGCCTCTTCTCGAGCTGGCTCGTGTGGGCGTTTTGCCTGATCTATTTTCTCGATGTATTCGGCATCTATGGCTACACCTTCTGGGCGCCCACGATGATCAAGTCGATGGGCATCTCCGGCGACTTCGCGATCGGCGCGCTCGCGGCGTTGCCGAACGCGGTTGCCGTCGTCGTGATGTTGACCTTCGGCCGCAGCGCGGACAGGCGCGGCGAGCGGCGCATGCATGTCGCGGCATTGCTTCTGATGGGCGCGGTCGGCTTGTCGCTGTCCGTGCTCTGGCATGACAATTTGTGGCTCGGCATGATCGCGCTGTGCATCGCCAACGCGGGACTGCTGTCGTTTCCGCCGCTCTTCTGGAGCATGCCCACGGCCGTGCTCGGGCAGGCCGCGGCGGCGGTCGGCATCGCATGGATCAGCGCGTTCGGCAATCTCGGCGGCTTCTTCGGCCCGTATGTGGTCGGCTTCCTGAAGCAGGCTTCGGGCGGCATGACATTGCCGATTTTCTCGATGGTAGGCTGCCTCGCACTCGGCATCGTTCTGACGATGCTGCTGCCGAAGCGGCTCGTGAACCGCTGAGCTTTTTTCCACAGACACGACAAGACGAAGAGAGGCAGGATGAAGCAGCGAATCGGCATGATCGGTATCGGCCTGATGGGGCACGGCATCGCGCGCAATGTGATGAAGCATGGCTATCCGCTTACGGTGGTCGAGCATCCCGGCAATCAGCCACTCGACGAACTGCGCGCGGGCGGCGTGAAGACCGTCGCGAACGGCGAGGCGCTCGCGCGCGAATCGGACATCGTCATTCTCTGCGTGACAGGATCGCCTGAAGTCGAAGCGGTGTTGACCGCGCCCGATGGCGTGCTCGCGGGATTGCAGCCGGGAACGATCGTGATCGACTGCTCGACGGCCGTACCCGCATCGACGGCGCGCATGGCATCGCTCGTGAAGGAAGCGGGCGGTCTGTTCGTCGATGCGCCGATGACGCGCACCGCGAAGGAAGCGCATGAAGGGCGCCTGAATCTGCTGGTCGGCGCTGAGCCGGAATTGTTCGCTCGTATCGAGCCGCTGTTGCGTACGTATGCGGAGAACGTGACGCTCGTCGGCGGCCTCGGCGCGGGGCACAGCATGAAGCTGCTGCACAATTTCGTATCGCTCGGGACGATCGCGCTGATCTCCGAAGCGGCGGCCTGCGCGAAGCGCGCGGGTGTCGATGCGCAAACCTTCGTCGATGTCCTCGCGAAAGGCGGTGGCGGCGGCGCGGCATTGGAGCGGCTGCGTCCGTCGCTCGTGGAAGACGATCCGTCGGGCATGCCGTTTCACATGTCCAATGCGCTCAAGGATCTCGGCTACTACGTGACGATGGCCGGGGACACGAACGCGGTCGATGCGATCGCCACTGCTGTTCGCGCGACGTATGCGGACGCGGTCGAGCAAGGCGGCGCGCATCGGACGTTGCTGGAGTTGCCGAAGCTGCTGGGCGCCTGATTGCGACGACGCGAAAAAAAGCCGCTCCGAAGAGCGGCTTTCGCAACTTGCGGGTGGCGCCGCTTCAGTCGTCGAGCAAGGACAAATCCCGCACCGCGCCCTTGTCCGCCGACATCACCAGCTTCGCATACGCCTTCAGCGCCGCCGACACCTTGCGCGGACGCTGCTTCGCGGGCTTCCAGCCCTTCGCGTTCTGTTCCTCGCGACGGCGCGCGAGTTCATCGTCCGAAAGCAGCACGTCGATCGTGCGATTGGGAATGTCGATGCGGATCTTGTCGCCGTCGCGCACGAGACCGATCGCGCCGCCTGCCGCCGCTTCGGGCGAGCAATGGCCGATCGAAAGCCCCGACGTGCCGCCCGAGAAGCGGCCGTCCGTCAGGAGCGCGCATGCCTTGCCGAGACCTTTCGACTTGATGTAGCTCGTCGGGTAGAGCATTTCCTGCATGCCCGGGCCGCCCTTCGGACCTTCATAACGGACGATGACGACATCGCCGGCCTTGACCTGGTCGTTCAGGATGTTCTCCACGGCTTCATCCTGCGACTCGGTGACATGCGCCGTGCCTTCGAACACGAGAATGCTTTCATCGACGCCCGCGGTCTTCACGACGCAGCCGTCGAGCGCGATATTGCCTCTCAGCACGGCGAGGCCGCCTTCCTTCGAGAACGCATGTTCGTAAGAACGGATGCAGCCTTCGGCGCGATCGGTGTCGAGACTCGGCCAGCGCGTGTTCTGGCTGAACGCCACTTGCGTCGGAACGCCGGCGGGGCCTGCCATGTAGAAGGTTTTGACCGCTTCGTCCTCGGTGCGCTTGACGTCCCACTGGTCGAGCGCGTCTTTCAGCGTGGGCGCATGCACGGTCGGCACGTCGGTGTGCAATTTGCCCGCGCGATCGAGTTCACCCAGGATCGCCATGATGCCGCCCGCGCGATGCACGTCTTCGATGTGGTACTTGTTCGTGTTGGGCGCGACCTTGCACAGTTGCGGCACGGTGCGCGACAGGCGGTCGATGTCCGCCATCGTGAAGTCGATCTCGGCTTCGCGCGCAATGGCCAGCAAGTGCAGGATGGTGTTGGTCGAGCCGCCCATCGCGATATCGAGCGTCATCGCGTTTTCAAAGGCCTTGAAGCCGACCGAGCGCGGCAGCACGCGCGCTTCCTCCTGCTCGTAGTAACGGCGCGCCAGTTCGACGACACCGCGTCCCGCGCGCTTGAAAAGCTGCTCGCGGTCGGCATGCGTCGCGACCACGGTGCCGTTGCCGGGCAAAGAGAGGCCGAGCGCTTCGGTGAGGCAGTTCATCGAGTTGGCCGTGAACATGCCCGAGCACGAACCGCACGTCGGGCATGCGGACCGTTCGACTTCGGCGACTTCGGCGTCGGAGTACGACGAGTCGGCGGCGATCACCATGGCATCGACGAGATCGAGCTTCTTCAGCTCGATGGCCTTCGTCTTCGGATTCGCGAGGCGCGTCTTGCCTGCTTCCATAGGCCCGCCGGACACGAAGATCACGGGAATGTTCAGGCGCATGGCGGCCATCAGCATGCCCGGGGTGATCTTGTCGCAGTTCGAGATGCAGACCATGGCATCGGCGCAATGCGCGTTGACCATGTATTCCACCGAATCGGCGATGATGTCGCGGCTCGGCAGCGAATACAGCATGCCGTCATGACCCATCGCGATACCGTCATCGACGGCAATGGTGTTGAACTCCTTCGCCACGCCGCCCGCGGCCTCGATCTCGCGCGCGACGAGTTGCCCGAGGTCTTTCAGATGCACGTGCCCCGGCACGAACTGGGTGAACGAGTTGACGACGGCGATGATCGGCTTCGAGAAATCTTCGTCTTTCATGCCGGTGGCGCGCCACAACGAGCGCGCGCCCGCCATGTTGCGGCCGGCGGTGGAGGTTTTGGAACGGTATGTGGGCATCGTGGTTGCTGGTGGAATATCGCGGGATGAAAGCGGGCCACGAGGGTAAAGGCCCTTGCGCGCAGGGGTCGGCGACCTTTTGGGTCGGGCGGGCGCGAATTTTGGGATTATCACATACCTGCTTCGTTCGTTTTGCTTCGCCTCGCCGCGTCCACCAACGCGCGAATCGCCCAGCGTTTCACCTTGCGCGTGCGTGCGTCGTCGAGTTGCAGCACATCCTTGCAGACCAGCATCGCCTCGGTGCCGATCACGAGCGCGAGGGCCTGAGTCAATGTGTCGAGCGCCGCGGCCTTGAACTGATCGTGCGCGGGCTCCAGCGCCGCCTCGATCAACGGCGTGCGGCGATTCTGCCGCAGCGGCACTTCATCTGCGGCATCGCCCTTCGCCGCGCGCTCGAGCGAATGCGCGAGCATCATGCGCAGCGGCACTTCGTTGGCGAGAATCATGTCGTGGAGCGCGGCATCGACACGCAGCAGTCGCGCGACCGGATCAGCCGATGCGCGCGCAGTAAAGAGCGTGTCCGCATCCGGCGTGTCGACATCGAGCGATGCTTCCAGCATGAGCGCATCGACACTCGGGAAATGCCGATACGCCGTCGCGCGCGAGACCATTGCCTCAGCGGCAACCTCCTCCAGACTCGGCCTGAGCCCTTGCTTCGTCAGCCGCGATGCCGCCTGCAGCAAATCCTTGCGCGTGCGCTGCTTCTGATTGCCGCGCGTCCTCGTTGCAGGATCTGCCATATCAAGCCTGCGGCAACTGGCCGATGATCGCCGCGAGATCGACCCACACGTTCTCGCGCCTGATCTGCCCGCTTTCGCTGAACTCGATGACATGCAACATGCGGAATTCGAGCGGGCGCCCACGGCCGTCGAGCCCGAACGGTCTGCCGGGCGCCTTGCCGCGCCACAGCGATTCGTCGATGACGAAGCCATCGCCATAAAGGCGGCGCAGACACTCGACCCGGCTCTCCGAGAGATCGGCGAACAACGTTTCATAGAACGGCCGCGCGCCTTCGCGTCCATGCGCCGGACCCGCGGGCCAGCCGACGACATCGTGCTCGACATCTTCCGTGAGCGTCGCGAGCACGCCTTCGACATCGTCGCGTCGTTCGAAGCCGAAATGCTCGTCGATCTTCCGATCCATCTCCACAGGGGTCAGCGTCATGATTGCCTCCTTGCGTGCGCCATTTCCTCCGATTCATTCTAGTGAGACAAGAGTCTCATTACAAGATTTAAATGTCGTCTGTTGGTCTTGCTGGTTAGCTATGCAATCACTTCACTGCGCGGCAAATTCTCGCGGATAAAAAAATGGCGCAGCCTCTTTCGAGGCTGCGCCATCTCTTCATTCGCTCTGGATATCAGACAGCGCGGCGCACCATCAATTCCTTGATCTTGCCGATCGCCTTGGTCGGATTGAGCCCCTTGGGGCACACGT
>NZ_JALQDT010000072.1:0-48876 GCF_023631085.1 Caballeronia sp. INML1
ACCTTTCCTGCCAGCGGCAAGCGGTACTTCGCGAGTTGGCCGAGTCCGATGTTCCGGTATTCGGGCCTTGGTTTTTTCAATGCTTCAGCCACGTTAGACCCCTTCCCAATCTGATTGACGATTCGCGCGTCGTCGATACACGACACGGGCGGCACTCGTCCAGCCTGATCCGCCTCGAAAGCGCCCGGCGATGTAATTGGGGAAAAGTTTTTAGCCCGCGCACTGCGCGATAGCGGTATTTTGTCGCGCGATTGATATACTGTCCAATATCTATCTCGTCTTTCTGAAATATCTTTGACAGATATCGCATGGAACTGCGCCATATCCGTTACTTTCTGGCCGTAGCCGAGGAGCGCAACGTGACGCGCGCGGCGGAACGGCTCGGCATCGGCCAGCCACCGCTCAGCCAGCAGATTCATGCGCTGGAGGACGAACTCGGCGTGCGGCTCTTCCGGCGCACCGGCCACGGCGTCGTGCTGACCGAAGCCGGCGAGGCGTTCGCCATCGATGCCAAGCGCCTGATGAACGACGCACGCCTCGCCGTCGAAAAGGCGCAGAGTGCGGGGCGCGGCGAGATCGGCCAGCTCAATATCGGGTTCACGGGGTCGGCCGCGTTCAATCCGGTCGTGTCGAAGCTGATCCGCTCTTATCGGCAGGCTTATCCGAACGTCACACTCACGCTTACGGAAGGTAATACGGCGCAACTGCTCGCTCATCTCGACGCGGGCCGTGTCGATGTCGCCTTCGTTCGTCTCGGCAGCCAGTCGCCCGCGGGCGTGCAGATCAATCACATCGCGATCGAGCCGATGAAAATCGTGCTGCCCGCCACGCATAAGCTCGCGAAGAAACGCAAGGTGCCGCTCGCGGCGCTGGCGGATGATCCCTTCGTGATGCTGCCGCGCGAGGCGAGCCCGACCTTGCACGACGTCATCATCGGCGCTTGCCGTGAAGCGGGGTTCGAGCCGGTCCCCGGGCAGCAGGCGCCGCAGCTTTCGTCAGTCGTGAATCTGGTCGCGGCCGAATTCGGTGTCTCGCTGGTGCCGGCATCCGTCTGTCAGATTCAGGTCGACGGCGTCGCCTACACCGATGCGCTCGGCAGCGCGATCACGATCCGCCTCGCACTGGCCTCGCGCATCGACGCGACAGCCGCCAAGACCGCCAACTTTCTCGACATCGCGCGGCAGGTCGTTACGTCATCGACGTGACATTGTCATCAGAACAAGCGCGCATTGCATTCGACGCATTTTCGTCCAACACTTCAGTTCGCAAGAGAAGCGTCAAGAAGGCCCAATCCTTTGACATCGAGGAGCAAGGTCATGCGCGAAGAGGTAAAGCATCCGCTGCAATGCACGCCCGCGTGCCGCCGGGGTTTCCTCAGATCAGTTGCATCCGCAACTATCGCCGGGCTTGCCGGCCCGTCGCTTCTCATGACCTCGGCTCACGCCGATGCATTGACGCACGCGCAGCGCGACAGCATGACGCCCGAGCAGATCATCGCATTGATGAAGCAAGGCAACGAGCGGTTTCGGAGAGGCGAGCGCAAGGACCGGAATTATCTGCGCGAGCAAAAGGCCAGCGCGAAAGGACAGTATCCCGCGGCCGTGCTGCTCAGTTGCATCGACTCGCGCGCGCCCGCGGAAGTCATCATGGACCTGGGCATCGGGGATATCTTCAATTGCCGCATCGCCGGCAATATCGAAAACGACGATATCCTCGGCAGCATGGAGTTCGCGTGCAAGCTGATGGGCGCGAAAGTAGTGCTCGTCATGGGGCACACGTCGTGCGGGGCGATCAAAGGCGCGATCGCCAATGCCGAGCTGGGCCATCTCACGGGTCTGCTTGCGCGCATCAAGCCCGCTGTCGATGCAACGCAGTACGACGGCGAGCGCACGGCGACCAACTACGCGTTCGTCGATAAAGTGGCGCGCAAGAATGTCGAACTGACCATTGCACAGATTCGCCGCGATAGCGCCGTGCTCAGCGAGATGGAAAGCCAGCATGGAATCAAGATTGCCGGGGCGATGTATAACTTGAGCACGGGGGCGGTGGAGTTTTTCGGCTCTTAAACTTCGACACGCTCTCGAACGCCTTCCTTTTGCTTCACGACATCGCGCCGCGCCGTCCAATACTCCGTCCGCACGCCGATATCCTCGGAAACAAACGCCCCGCCGCGCGTCGACCGATAGTTCGCAAGCGCCTTATATACGAGGCGTTGCCCGATCAGCAAAATCGGCACATTGAGCAGCACCATCACGATGTTCATCAGATCGGACAGCGCCCAGAGGTTCGGCAACTCGAGGCCGGCAAGCACTGTGAGCGCACCGAACGGCACGAACACGAGCGAGCCCACGACGCGGATACCAGTGATGAAGCCGCGACTACGCGAGATGAAGTTCGCCGATATCTCCGCGAACGAGATCATGCCGAGCAACGTCGTAAACGCGAAAAGCCCGTAACACACGCACATCACGATCTTGACGACGTGAGCGACGGAAACCGGCACGAGCGTTTCGACCGATGCGAGATAGACCGTGATCTTCGATGCCCTCACCGATTCCCACGCTTGCCCATCGACGGTGCCGGTCCAGACGTGCGCCATCACCACGATGAACCCCGTCATCGTGCAGATGACCATCGTGTCGAAGAACACGCCGAGACTCTGCACGAAGCCCTGTTCACAGGGGTGATCGTTGTCGGCGATCGCGGCGGCCATCGTGATGGTGCCCTGGCCCGCTTCGTTCGACATCAACCCGCGCTTGACGCCCTGCGCGAGCGCGGTGCCGATCGCTCCGCCGAAGAGCGCATGCGGTGCGAATGCGCCGACGAACACCTCGTGAAAGAAGTACGGAATCAGCGGCAGATTGATCAGGATGATGACGAACGACATCAGGCAGAACAGCGTCGCCTTGATCGGGACGAGGAGATCGGTATAGGCGGTCACGCGGCGAATGCCGCCCATGATGATGAACGAGCACGCAGCGATCAGCACGACCGCGATGACGTAATACACCGTCGACTGACGTGCGAGATGCGTACCGGTGACAGTATCGGCGATGGTGCCGATCGCAGTGAACACGTTGAACGTTTGCGGCGGCACGTTGAAAAGCGCATAGACGATGAATACGAGCGAAAGAAACGTGCCGACGATGCGCCTGTCGCCGAGAATGCGCCGCCCATAGAACGGCAGGCCGCCGACGAACTCATCGTGCTTCTTCTCCTTGAAAAGCTGCGCGAGCGTCGATTCCATGAATGCAGTAGCCATGCCGAAGAATGCGGCCACCCACATCCAGAACAATGCACCCGGCCCGCCGACCGAAATCGCACCCGTGATGCCGACGATATTGCCCGGCCCCGCGCGCATCGCGAGTCCGAGCATGAACGACGCAAGCGCACTGACGCCGGTCTTCGACGACTGTCTGCGCAACATGATGCGCACGATCTTGCCGACGTTCATCGTCTGGATGAAGCGCGTGCGGATCGTGAAATGGATGCCCACGCCGACGAGCAAAAGAATCGCGAACGAGAACTGCCCGAGCACGGGAATTCGCGAATATGCCTTGAAATTGGTGGGGAAATCCCACAAGAAATCCGACACGGGTGCAATGAAGGCAAACAATGCATTCACGGATTGGAAGAGACTTTCCACGCGAGGCGTTCCTTTCGTGCTTCGACCTGCTTCAAACAGGGGTTCGGAATGTTGATAAACCAGCGATGTTCGAAGCTGGCGGACGTGCCGGCGCGGGCACGCAATCTTTTGAGGCAGCGATTATACGGTTCGGGGACCCACCTTCCTCTTGATGGCCGATGGCGAAGCCGGGAAACGGATCGCGCCGATAGGACAGTTAGTTGCGACGTTGCGTCGTGCTTATCTCATTCTTCTGTTGCAGAGCGTCTCAGAGAACACGAGGACCGGACGACTGCGAAGCCCTGCTCGCCTCGCTTGTCAGCTTCGGCAAACTGACGGACCATGGCAGCAACCACCTGGCAGGTCTGCTCCATGACGACCGGCGGCGAATGGTTCGGGATGTGGCGGTCGTAGCAATGGAACGGCCGGGAGAGCGCGTTTCGACTGCTTTACATTCAATTCAACGTCACCGCAGCCGCCGCCCCCACCGGCGAGCCTTCGATCGCCACCGACCTCTGCCCGTCGGGCCCGACCGGCACATCGCCGACGAGCGTCGTGCGATACAACTGGCGATCGAAGTCGAGATCGAAGATATCCGTGGGCGCGAGATGCGCGGTCGTGCGGTTGTCCCAGAACGCGATGCTGCCCGGCTCCCACTTGAAGCGCACCGTGAATTCCGGCCGCGTCACATGCTCCCAGAGCAATTCGAGCAACACCTGGCTTTCACGCGGCGCCAGTCCCGCGATGTGCTTGAGAAAGCCCGGGCTCACATACAGCGCGCGCTCGCCGGTCTCCGGATGCACGCGCACGAGCGGATGCTCGCTCACGAGCGTGTGGTCCGTCACGGCCTTCGTGAAAGCATCGGTGCCGCTCGCGCCTTGCGGCGGCGCAAAGCGATGCACGCCGCGCAAGCCATCGACGAAAGTACGCAGCGGCGCCGAGAGCTTCTCATATGCGATCACGAGATTGGTCCATTGCGTGTCGCCGCCATAGGGCGGAATCGTCACGCCACGCAGAATCGATGCAAACGGCGGATTCACCGCGGCCGTGACATCGGTGTGCCAGCCGGTCCAAGGGCGCAAGAGCGAAGGCCCTTCGAAGCGCGTCGCCTTGCGGAACTTCGAGATCGAATAGATCTCGGGGTGTCCATCGACATGCCCGAACACCGGATGCCCTACCGTAAGCTCGCCAAACTGCGCCGAGAATGCGATGTGCTGCTCATGACTCAAGAATTGCTCGCGAAAGAAAATCACGCGCCATTTGAGCAGCGCGGCGCGGATTCCATCGACCTGTGCGGAAGACAGCGGACGCGTGAGATCGACGCCGCCGATCTCCGCGCCGATGTGCGCCGAGAGCGGACTGACGGTCAATTCTGCTTCTTTCTCGATGGCAGCGGCATTCATTTCGAATTCCTTTGTACGTGGGATTCATTGACGAGGCACTCAACTGCCTTGCGCGTTCGCATCGTCGGCGAAAAAGTAATCGCGCCACGACTTCGGCTCATGACGAATCACGCCGACCTTGTGCAGGAACGCGCCCAGTTGCAGCGTGTTTTGCGGTGTCGTGGCGAAGCTCGCTTCCTTGTCGCTCAAAATGCCTTCGACGAACGCGGGCGATAGCTTCGACCCGTCCTGACGAATGTAAATGGCCGCCGCCTGCGCCTTGTCCCTGTCGACGAGTTTCGCCGCATCGTCGAGCGCCGCGCGCACGGCCGCATACGTCTTCGGATTGTCCTTGCGCCACGCGCCGGAGGTGACGACGACACTGCCCGTAGAAGGACCGCCGAGAATGTCGGTGGAACTCGTCACCTTGTGAATCTTCGGATCTTCGAGCTCCTGATATTGATACGGCGCATTGGAGAAATGCAGATTGACGACCGAGTTGCCCGATAACATTGCGGTCGTCGCATCGGCGTGCGGCATGTTGACCTCGAAGCGATCCAGACGCGCATAGTCGGCATCGCCGAAAGCCTTGGCCGATGCCATCTGAAGAAGCCGCCCCTGCTGCGACACGGCGGCGGACACCACCGCGATGCGATCCTTCTCGCCGATATCCCGAATGCTGCGAATGCGCGGATCGTTCGTCACGAGATATACCGGCACCGCGCTTTGCGCAGCCATGGCGCGAAAGTCCTGCCGCCCGCGCGTGCGGTCCCAGATCGTCATCAAAGGCCCGATGCCGATGGTCGCAATATCCGCCGCGCCCGACAGCAACGCCTCGTTCACGGCCGCGCCGCCCGAGAGCGTGCTCCATTGCACGTCGATAGCGAGTCCCGCGCGCGCGCCTGCTTTCTCGATGAGCTTCTGATCCTTCGCTACTTTCAGCAGCAACGAGCCGATGCCATATTGATCGACGATCTTCACGTTCCCTTCGGCGTGCGCGCGATGAATCGGCAAGGCGAGCATTGCCATCGACGCGAACACGGCGAAGAGACGCTGCAATGAAAATGTCGTCATGCGGGATATCGTGGAAGAGCGGCGAGCGATCAATGTACTCGCCGCTTAATCGCACGCGAACGAAGAAATCCCGATACGGATAGCTTCGTTCGCGATAAGCGCCAGGGCGGCGCTTAACGACAATTCGATGCAGCGCGCCCTCCGGAAGGCGCGGTGCGGTGAAGCGTGCTTACCAGTGATAGTTCATGCCGGCGAACACCTGACGCCCGTAGCCGAACGCGCACCAGCTGCCGTAGTAGCACGATGCGACATATTCCTTGTTGAAGAGGTTCTGCGCGTTCACGTAAAGCTCCGCACCCTTCAACTGCGATGCGGCGCGTCCGAGGTCGTAGCGCAGCGTGGCATCGACGAGGAAGAAGCTCGACACCTTGAAGCTGTTGTCGCTGCTGTACGTCGTGCCGGTATAGCGTCCGCCCGCGCCCATCGAGAGACCGGCGAGCGGTCCGCGATTGATCGTGTAATAGCCCCACAAAGAGGCCTGATTCTGCGGAATAGCAGGAAGGAACTTCCCTTCGAGTCCGCTGTTGTCCTTCGTGTACTTCGTGTTGAGATATGTGTAGCTCGCGGTGACGTTCAATGAATCAGTGAGGCTCGCCTTCGCTTCGAGTTCGACGCCGAGCGATCTCGCCTCACCGACCGCCGACTGGAAGGCCGGGTTGTCCGCGTTGACGGTCAACAGGTTCTTGCGCGTCAGATCGAACAGCGCAGCCGAAAAGAACGCGTTATAGCCCTTCGGCTGGAACTTCACGCCGAGCTCGTATTGACGCCCGCGCTCGGGCGAAAACTGATTGCCGCTGATGTCCACGCCCGCTTGCGGCGTGAACGATTCGGTATAGCTGAAGTACGGCGCGATCCCGCTGTCGAACACGTACGTCAGACCGCCGCGGAACGTGAACGCGCGATCGAACTGATGCGACACGATGCCGTAAGTCGTGTTGTTCGAATCGCTGCTGGCCCAGTCCTCGCGTCCGCCGAGCGTGAGGATCACGTTGCCCCAGCGCGCCTGATCCTGCGCATAAACGCCATACTGCGTGCCGCTCAGCACCTGGTGATAGCGGTCAGGCGGCGTGATCGCCTGGTTGTAGTTCGGGGCGAACATGTCGAGCGTCGGTGCCGTGCCGAAGCCCGCGTCGAAGTTGCTCGCGTAGTGCTGATAGTCGAATCCGAACAGCACCGTATGATCGATCTGACCGGTCGAGAAATTGCCTTCGAGCTGATTGTCGAGCGAGACCGTATTCAGGTTGTCCTTCGAAGCCGCCGTGCCGCGATCGAGCGTGCGCAGGTCGTCTTCGAGCATGCTCGCATAGACGCTCTTGTAGTCCTGCGCGAGATGCAGCAAGCGGCCGTTCGAACGGAACGTCCACGCGTTGTTGAGCTTGCGGTCGAACCTGTAGCCGATCGCTTCTTCCACGCGATTGAAGCTCTCGAAATTGTGATCGCCGTCGTAGAAGTCGCTCGGCAGCTTGCCGTTCGGGTTGTAGAGGACCGTGCCTTGCGGCGGCACGCTGCCGTACGACGTGCTGCGCGGATCATGCTGGTACAGACCGTACAGCGTGAGCGAAGTCTTGTTGTCCGGGCGCCATGTGAACGACGGCGCAATCGCGATGCGCTTGTTGTAGGTCGACTGCACCTGCCCGTCTTCCGAGCGCGCGATGCCGGTGATGCGATACAGATAGCGGTCATCGCCCGCGATCGGGCCGGAGAAATCGAACTTGGCCTGCTTGTGCGCGTAGTTGCCGAATTCGATGCCCACTTCGTGCAGCGGCACGACCGTCGGCATCTTGCTTTCCTGATCGAGCAGGCCGCCCGCCGCCGCCTGGCCGTAGAGCACGGACACGGGACCCTTGAGCACTTCGATGCGTTCCATCATGTACGGGTCGATCTGCGGCACCGCGTACCACGCGTTATCGAGCAGCTTGAGGCCGTTCCAGTACTTGTCCGCATCGAAGCCGCGCACCTTCAGCATGTCATAGCGCGTCGCGATGCCGCCGCGCGTTTCAGGCGTTACGCCCGAGACATAGCGCACGGCCGCGTTGAGCGTCTGCGCGTTCTGCTGATCCATCTGCTCGCGCGTGACGACGGAGACGGACTGCGGCGTTTCGAGCAGAGACGGCGTGCCCTTCATCGCCGCCGACTCCTTCGCGACATAGCCTTTCGTCGGACCATACGGCTGGTCGACTGTTTGCGCGGTGACCTTTACCGCCGGCAGCGTGCTTTCTTCAGGCGCGGACGAAGCCGGCTCCGTCGACTGTGCATAGGCGAGCGGCGCCGCCGCGAACAGCAGCAGCGCCGCCACTTTCAGGGGCCGCATCGCGACCGGGCTCGTCTTACCAGATTTCATGCTCATTTTTCGTCGATACCGTTGCGTGTGTGAATGCGAATCGTTATTATTTGCGGCCGCATTGTCACCGAACGTTTTGTATTTGTAAAGAACTCATTCGAGCGTTTTTGTCGGGAGACAACGCGATCGGCGGAACGTATTCTGAAATTTTTGGGGTGCGAGTGGCTTTCAGCGCACAGCCGCTACCATGAATGCGCGGCCGTTGCCGCGATCACGCACATGCGAGGTCACGCCCATGAACCTTTCCCTCTCTTGCGCCGGCACCTACGTGCTCGGCCATTCGGATCCGGAAGTGCAGCGCCTCGAAAATCAGGCGCGTTTCGTCGCCGATCTGACTGAAGATGTCCTGCGCCGCGCGGGCCTCGCGTCCGGCATGCGCGTGCTCGACCTGGGCTGCGGCGCGGGCGATGTCTCGTTTCTGGCGGCATCGCTCGTGGGGCCGAACGGGTCGGTGCTCGGCATCGATCAGGCGCCCGGCGTGATCGGAAAAGCGCGCGAACGGGCGCGGCACGCGGACCTCGATAACGTGCGCTTCGACGTCGCGAGCGTGGCGGATTTCGATCTTGCGGAGCCCGTCGACGCCATCGTCGGCCGTCTCATCCTGCTGCATCTGCCCGATCCCGCCGCGACCTTGCGCCGCCTCGCCGAGCGTGCAGGCGCGGGCACGCTCTTCGTCTTCCACGAGATGGACATGAGCACCGCGCGCTCGATGCCCGAATCGCCGCTATGCGCGCAAGGCTTGCACTGGATCGTGGAGACGTTTCGACGGGCGGGCGTCGAGACCGACATGGGATCGAAGCTCTATTCGACGTTTCGTCGCGCCGGCCTCCCCGGGCCGCAGATGCTGCTTTCGGCGCGCGTCGAAGGCGGTCCCGACTCGTTCGCGTATGAGTATCTGGCCGAGGTTATGCGCACGCTGTTGCCGCTTGCCGAGCGCTTCGGCATTGCAAGCGCGGATGCGGTCGGTATCGACACGCTGGCCGCGCGTCTGCGCGATGAAATCGTCGCGCTCGATGGCGTCATGCAGCCGCCGGCTTTCATCGGCGCGTGGACGCGCGTGGCTTAGCCCGCGGCTTTCTTCGTCGATTTCGATTGATTGAATTCGATCGCCGCGCGCACGAGATTTTTCAACGCACGCGCGTTGATCTTGTCGCCCTCGAAGAAATCGATCGCACGCCGCGCATTGCCTTCGAGACCCGCGTTGAAGAGCTTGTCGGGATCGGGAAGGCTCGCGCCGTTGGCGAACGTGAGCTTCACTTTGCCTTTATGTGCGTTAGCCACCGCGATCATGCCGTCGCGATACCACACCGGGCTGCCCATGTACTTCCACTCCTCGACGATCCCGCCATCCACCGCGAGAATGATCTTGCGCACATTGGCGAATGTCTCGCCGCGCCAGTCGGTGATGCCGGCAATCAGCGCGTCGATTCGTTCCGATGGATTCATGCGTGTCTCCGTGATTCTGCGTTCAAGTTATGGTTCTATCTCGGCGCCGATCATTCCAAGGTAGCGCCGTCAGCGTATGAGGCCCGGACTGCCGATCGTAATCTGCAACCGTTGAGCCTGATCGAGATGAAAGATGAACGACGGACGCGAGCGGATCAGGAGCGTGCGCACCTCCGCGCTGCGCGCCATGCGGATATAGCCATCTACGGTATTGACGAGCTTTTGCAGAAACGCCACTTCGCGATCGAGATACGCTTCATCGAAATCGTAAGTGCTCGTCTGGTCGAGATCCGCGATGTCGTCGATGCTTTGCTTCGTCAAAGCGTCGCTCGTCGCGCTGCGTTGCGGCTGCGTGCCGTATCGTTGCATCAGCGTGGCGATCTCCTGATTGACCTGCGCATGCTCGGACACGATCCGCTTCGCGAAGACCTGCAGGCTATTGGAACGCGTCCTGCGCAAGGCCAGACTGGCCGCAGCGATCTCCGCCTGATTCGCGACGAAAATGACGCCGAGCATTTGCTCATCGGAAAGCGGCTGCTCCTGCGCTTTTACGCAGACGGTCCACGTCAGCAGCAGCATCAACAGCGCCGCGATGCGTTTGCCGTTCATCGGAGCCTCCGGGTTATATCGACACCGATGACTCTACCTTGAAAAGCGCGCGTGTCCGTCCGTCGCTTGAAAGCCTTGCCGCAGCGCGAGACGGCATGAGCCTGCTTCACACCGTCAGCATATTGCGGCCCGCGAGTTTCGCACGATACAGCGCGACGTCCGCGCGTTGCAGCGCTTCCTGAAAGCCCGCATCGTTCGCACCGATCTGCGATACGCCGATGCTCGTCGTCCATTCCGGCATGCCTTCGGTGTATTTGCGACACGCAGCGTGGATCTGGTTCGCGCAGGCCTGCGCACCCGATGCGCGCGATGCCGGCACGATCGCGACGAACTCGTCGCCGCCGAGCCGCCCGAACTCGCCGCCCAGCGACGCGACTTCCGCGCCCGCCAGCCGTGCCAGTTCGATCAGCACGTTGTCGCCCGCAAGGTGACCATGCCGGTCGTTGATCTGCTTGAAATGATCGAGGTCGATGGCGAGCACCGTCGCACCGGGCGCGGCAAGGCGCTTCGCGTGGGCATCGAATCCGGCGCGGTTCCAGACGCCCGTCAGCGGATCGCGCAACGCGGCGTCGCGCAGGCGTTGCTGCGCGCGTTCGGCGGGAATCGCCAGCAGGCCGAGATTGAGCACGCCGAGGAGCAACTGGTCCGAGAGCATCGGAATCAGCGCGAGGTAATTGATGCCCGGTCCCGACCACGCATAAGCGGCGAGCGTCACTGCATAACCTGGCAGGTAGCCAAGCATCGCGAGACCGGCAATGCGGCGCGCGCGGCTCTCCTCGCGCCGCCCGCTCGACCAGAGGATGAGGCCGGTAGTCGCCGCCGAAATCGCGACGCTGATCGTGTCGGCCGCATGCGTCAGCATCGACGCTGCCGGACCATGACCGCCGATCCATCCCGGCAGGACATGCGCCGCGAAGCAGCCGAGGATCGGTGCGAGCATCCACGCGCGAAACGGCGGCTTGCCGTCGAAAGCGCGCAAGCCTGAAATGATCAGCATGTTGGTCGCCGCGAGTGCGCCCAGCAGCAGGCCGATCACAGCCGCATTGCCGCGGGCGGGCTCGAAACCGGTCAGCACGGCCGCGTAGAGGAACGAGCTCGCCGACCAGTGCACGAACTGCGGTTCGACTTTGCGGCCGAAGCGCACCAGCGCGAAGACAAGTCCGAACGCCGTGCTCGCAAGCACGCTGCAAAGGCGCAGTGTTTCTGTATCAGGTGTGTGGAACATGGAATAGCCCGCCACGTGCGATTGGCCGGGACATCGGGCGTCATGGACGGCAGACCGCGCATCGCGACAAAACGGCCGAATCATAGCTTTCGCCTTCGACCGCTGCGAACACGGCACTGTCGAATCAACGGCACGCGCTCAGCAAACTTTAGTGCCGCGCGGCGCTTGCGGCATAAGCCTTGCTCGCCGGATAACGTTTCCGCATCGCCATCACAGCAAGGAGACGCACATATGAAACTGTATTACGCACCCGGCGCATGTAGTCTCGCCGATCACATTGCGATGCATGAAGCAGGCCTGAATTTCGACCGCGTGAAGGTCGACCTCAAGGCGAAGGTCACCGAGGACGGCACGCCGTTCGCCGAAATCAATCCGAAGGGTTACGTGCCCGTTGTCGAGTTCGACGACGGCAAGCGACTCACCGAGAACGTCGCGATTCTATGGTGGATCGCGCAGGAAGCCCCATCGCTCGCGCCTTCCGGCGACGACGGCGCACTGCGCCTCGTGGAAACGCTCGCGTTCATTTCGACGGAGATCCACAAGCAATTCGCCCGCGTGTTCCGGCCGTCGTCCGATGCGGAAGCCACTGCCGCACGCGAGAAAATCGCGCAACGCTTCGCCCTCGTCGCGAAGACGATGCGTGGCGAGTATCTCTTCGGCGACAAGGTGAGCGTCGCAGATGCCTATCTTTTCACGATGCTTACGTGGGCGCAGAAGATGAGCGTGGAACTGCCTCCCGAACTCCAGGCGTTCTACAAGCGCATGCGCGAGCGCCCGGCCGTGAAGCTCGCGTTCGAGCACGAAGGGCTCGAATGATCTATCGCGCATGATGCATTGCGAAAACGCGCGCGTCATGCGGGCGGGTCCGGCCTTTGCTAAACGAAGTGAGGGCGCGCATCGCGCGCCATCTCAATCTCGGAGGCCATCATGGAGCCAGGCAAGCCTGTGCCGCACGCCACCGCCGACGACATGGACGAACCCGTAGGCCGCGACGATTCGCCGCCGACGTCCTCGCAAGATACGAAGCAGCGTCAACTCGACGAACGCGAAAAGCGCACGCATGAAGCATCGGAAAACGAGTTGCCGTCGACGCAGGAGAAGAACCCGGTCCCGCCCGACTCCCACAAGCCGTGATTCCATGGCAAGCCGTCGTAATGGCAGCGCTGATGGGCGTGATCGTCTGCTACACGCACTATGAGATTCCAAGCTTCACACGCGCTCAGGCGAAGCGCCGTACGGCGCATCTCGTGCTGATCGTGGTGTCGCTTGCGTTTGGCGCGATGGGTGCTTACACGCTTGAGTTGCCGATGCCGTCATGGCTCGTGTTCGCGCTCGGCTTCGGCACGGTGCACGTGCCCGCGGCCGCAATCCTCGCACTCAAGCGTGCGCGCGGCGCGGGGATGTCCTGAACGCCGGTTACTCAACGAGAGGTCACATCATGTCTACCGAGACTTACGTTCGCAACGGGCATCGCGTCGAGATCACCATCGACCACGATCCGACTGGGCAGTTCACCTGGTCCTATACCATCGATGCAGACGGCTACACGGAAATGCGCGATCGTCCGCTGGAGAGTCCCGATGCGGCGATGGAAGCGGCCAAAAATCACGCAAATGCGAAGGCCGACATGCTGCCGGCCGGCGACGACGCGCAATGACGCTCATGCAATGACGCTCATGCGTCACAGTACGACCTGAACGCCGCTTTCGACGACATTCTCACTTCGAGGTCCATAGTATTGCGCGCTGGCATCCGTGGAGCCGGCGGCAATCGGCATTCCGCTCAAGAGATTCGAAGGCTATCGCGCGCTTCCTTTCAATAACATTCGCGATCCGATTTACAGTCGCGCGTAATTGACGGTAAGCGTTGCTTACACATGCTCACGTCATTTTTCCACTTCGTTGCGTACAGTCCGGGCATCGAGAAACGTCCCTTCGCAACCTTCAAGAGGAAAAACATGAAGAAGAATCGAATCGTCGCCGCGCTGCTTTGCGCGACCATCGGACTGACGACGGGTGCGGTATTCGCGCAGCCCGCGCCGGGCGGCCCGGACGGCCATCACGAAATGAATCGCGGTCCCGTTGGCCCGGGCGCGCCCGGCCACGGCCCCGACATGAACGGCCGCAATGGATACGAGCACGACGCCCCGCGTGCGCCCGAGCATGCGAACAACGAGCCGCGCCATTCGGAGTGGCGCAAGGGCGAGCGCCTCTCGTCGGATTACCGCAATCACCAGTATGTCGTAGACGACTGGCACGGCCACGGCCTGCGCCAGCCTCCGCGCGGCTATCAATGGGTCGGCGTCGGTGCGGATTATTTGCTGGTCGCGGTTGCGTCGGGCGTCATCGCGCAGATCGTGATGTCGCAATAAGCTGCGCGCTCAAACCCTCGTTTTCCGAGGCATGAAACGCAAATTGCCCGCCTGTTCAGGCGGGCAATTTGCGTTCAACGACATGCAATCGAAGCGCACGTCCAAGGACTGCGTCACGGTTGAGAATCCGGCAATCAAGCCTTGCCGCGAATAGTATCAGTCGCGTCGCGCTGCTCATTCGGCCTCTCCGGCCTGTCCGGCGCCGTGACCGCCTGATCGAAAATGAAGCCCATCGCGATATGCTCGGTGTTCGAGGAGCCGCATGCGGGGCACCTGTCGTCTTCGAGAGCATCGTCGGAGTAAATGAGCTTGTTGCATGCCACACAGCGGATCAGCATCTTTACTCCCGAGTCGAGTGAAAGGTATCTCATTTATATGCCAAAACATGCGCACCGCCAATTGCTCTTTACACGTACCTGCCGAGCGTCGTATCCACTACATTCATCGATGCCGTAGCAAGCGTCGAGCCTACACCTGACCAATTGCGCGGCATGCGCCTTGCGCGCAACCGCACGCGTATGACGCCGCATTGCGTGGCAAGTGACGCAAACGCGTTCACTCCTTTCGATTCTGCTAATCGGAGACGTTCATCATGTCTACGACCGTGGGCGATTTCCTGGTCGACCGCCTGCATGCCTGGGGCGTGCGCCGCATTTACGGCTATCCCGGCGACGGCATCAATGGTGTATTCGGCGCACTCAATCGCGCGAACGGCAAAATCGAGTTCATTCAGGCACGGCACGAAGAAATGGCGGCCTTCATGGCCTGCGCGCACGCAAAGTTCACCGGCGAGTTAGGCGTGTGTATCGCGACATCCGGGCCGGGCGCATCGCATCTCGTCACGGGTCTCTACGATGCGCGCCTCGACCACATGCCAGTCCTCGCGATCGCGGGCCAGCAAGCGCGCGCGGCGCTGGGCGGCCACTATCAGCAGGAAGTCGATCTCTCCGCCCTGTTCAAGGACGTGGCAGGCGCCTTCGTGCAGCAGGCGAGCGTGCCGTCGCAGATTCGCCACCTCGTCGATCGCGCGGTGCGTATCGCGATATCGGAGCGCAAGGTGACGGCGCTCATTTTGCCCAACGATTTGCAGGACCTCGAATACGAGTCGCCGGGCCGCAAGCACGGCACGCTGCATTCGGGCGTCGGCTATAGCGCGCCGAAGGTCGTGCCTTACAGCGACGATCTGCAACGCGCCGCCGACGTTCTCAACGCGGGCAAGAAGGTCGCGATTCTGGTCGGCGCGGGCGCATTGCAGGCGACCGACGAAGTCATCGCCATCGCGGAGAAGCTCGGCGCGGGCGTCGCCAAGGCGTTGCTCGGCAAAGCCGCATTGCCCGACGATCTGCCCTTCGTCACGGGCTCGATTGGCCTGCTCGGCACCGAGCCGAGCTACAAGATGATGACCGGATGCGACACGCTGCTCATGATCGGCTCGGGCTTTCCCTACGCCGAATTCCTGCCAAAGGAAGGCGCCGCGCGCGGCGTGCAGATCGACATCAAGGCGGACATGCTTTCCATCCGCTATCCGATGGAAGTGAATCTCGTTGGCGACAGCGCCGAGACCTTGCGCGCGCTCTTGCCCTTGCTGCAAGAAAAAACGGACCTCGCCTGGCGCAAGGATATCGAAGGCTGGATTAAAGACTGGTGGAAAACGCTCGAGAAACGCGCCATAGCACCCGCGAAAGGCGGCGTGAATCCCCAGCGCACCGTATGGGAGTTGTCGCCGCGCGTGCCTGCGAACGCGATCGTCACGAGCGATTCGGGCTCGGTCGCGAACTGGTATGCGCGCGATCTGAAGGTGAAGCGCGGCATGATGTGCTCGCTTTCGGGCGGCCTTGCTTCGATGGGCGCAGCCGTGCCCTACGCGATCGCAGCGAAGTTTGCATATCCCGAGCGGCCCGTAATTGCACTAGTGGGCGATGGCGCGATGCAGATGAGCAACATGGCCGAACTCATTACGGTCGCGAAATACTGGAAGCAGTGGGCGAACCCGCGCTGGATCTGCATGGTCCTCAATAACGAGGACCTGAATCAGGTGACGTGGGAGCAGCGCGTGATGGAAGGCGATCCGAAGTTCGAGGCGTCGCAGAGCATTCCGTCGGTGCCTTATCACAAGTTCGCGGAAATGATCGGCCTGAAGGGCTTTTATGTCGACGATGCCGAGCGCATGGCCGCCGTATGGGACGAAGCGCTGGCAGCGGATCGTCCTGTCGTGATCGAGGTCAAGGCCGATCCGAACGTGCCGCCGTTGCCGCCGCATATCACGTTGCAGCAGGCGAAGGCTTTCGCGACCACGCTCATGAAGGGCGATCCGAGCCAGAGTCACGTGATCGTCGATACGGCGAAGCAGGTGCTCGGCGCGGTTCTGCCGGGTCACAAGGACAAGTAACACGCAAACGGCATGGCCCGCAGCGATGCGGCTGCGGGCCTCTCCTATCTTATCGACGAATAGCGTTATCGCGGATTCGTCGCGATGAAGTTTTTCACTGCCGCATAAGTGGGTTTTTTCGTCACGCCGTCGTTCAGCATGATGCCGTACGGTCCTTGTCCTGTAGGCGGATCGTCGTAAAGTTCATAAACCTGAAGCGACTGAATGTTGTATTGCGGCGCAATGGCGAGCAGCGCGCCCATCATGCTGTTCGCCATGAATGTCCCCGCCTGATCGGGCGTGCCGGGGAAGTCGGGCCGCATGCCCACTTCATTGATCCAGATCGGCTTGCCGAACGATTGCAGCGTCCCGATCACGTTGTAGCACAGCGTTCCGCACGCGTGGGTTATATCGCCCTGCTCCGAATACCAGTGCCACGCGGTGATGTCCCACGTGACGACCGGATGCCCGCTCGTGCCATCTGGCTGCGTGCCGTTCGCGAGCATCACGTCCAGGCCCGGATGCATCCACGTATTGCCCCCGATGATGATCTTGCCAACAGGATCGACCGACTTGATGCCCGCGATCAAGCCGCGTATGACACCGCGCGCGATCTGAAAGCAGTCGTTCTTGTAGTCGGTGCTCGTGGCGCCGTCGACCCAGCCGACGAGACACGTCGGCGCGAGTTCGTTGGTGACTTCGTAATAGGCGTAGTGCTGCACATTGACGATCTGCTGAGCGAGCGTGTAGCTCGCCTGATAAGCCGCATTCTCGTCGGGAAAATTGAGCTGCTGCAAGATCACCGGATAAACCGTCACGCCGGACTTCGCCATCATCTGGGCGATGCTCGAAAGTTTTTGCGCGCCTTCCACATTGGACACGTCGTTGCGATACAACGTGACATTGAGATCCTTGAGTTGCGCGAGCTGCTGCTCGGGCGTGGACTTCGTGTACGGACCGGCTAAATTGACATGACCGTTCATGCCATAAAACACTCTGCCCGAAGGCGCGATTGCAGGCAGCGCGGTGCTGCTTGCGCCGCTCTCCGAGGCAGTCGAAGGACTCGATGCGCCTGAAACGCCCGCCTGCGATCCGCCCGCCGTGGCCGCGCTGCCGCCGCTATCGCCGCCGCCGCCCCCGCATGCCGCCAGCGTGAAGACGACTGCGAAACTCAGCAACATTGAAAGTCGTCCTGGAGAAGCGGATCGGTGCGATCTGAAGATGCGCGCAATGGAGAGCGTGGAAAAGTTTCCTGTCATGGCAGCCTCGGAATTTTGGAAAAGATATCGAGCGCCCGGTTCATTGCCGGCTCTGAAACACCCACGTCGCGCGCATCGCGAACAGGTGCAAGCCGCGTTCGAATAATCACGAACGCGGCTTCGCTTCGATACAAGAGATAAGGGAGCACCCCGTTGGCCGATGCGCAAACAACGCGATGGCCCGGCATGGCGCTCACCGGATGCCACAAGAGATCCTCGCGCTGCTTGAACGTGAGCGCGAAGGATGATCGGAGTTTCGTCGACGACGTGAGCATGCAATCGGCATGCATGTCACGAACACGCTAGCACATCGTATCGACAGGGCCGGCATATTCAAGCGCCGTTCCGTCTTCCCCTATTCGACTGATGAAAATGGAAAGGCTCGAAGTAAGGCGATCGTTAGGCTCGCGGATTGCTTGAGCCGCGTGACATGGCGCATAAGACGCGCCGCATTTGATCGAGTTCAGTCCAATCCTTCCCGGAGATGCATGCGCTTTCGATTTCGGCACCTTCTGGATGAAGGGCCAGCACATGGCGAAGGGTCAGGCGAACGTGGAGGCCTACAACCGCAAACTGCGCGACCTGATCGCCGCCGGCAAGGCGAAACCTTCGCAGATCATCTCGCACGAACTGTCGCTTGCGCAGGCGCCCGAAGGCTACAAGAACTTCGACGAACGCAAGGAAGGCTGGACCAAGGTCGCCCTCAAGGCCGCGGCCTAACAAGGAGAACACCATGACCGATACTGCTCAACCCGACTATCCCCGCGCGCCGATGCCGTCGCAGCAACAGGACAGGCGTCCCGGCCTCACCGCGCCGATGAACCCGCAGCCCGATCACGGCGAATCGACATATAAGGGCAGCGGCAAGCTCAAGGACAAGATCGCGCTCATTACAGGCGCGGACAGCGGCATCGGCCGCGCGGTCGCGATCGCCTATGCGCGCGAAGGCGCGGATGTCGCCATCGCCTATCTCGACGAGCATGACGACGCAAAGGAAACCGCGCGCTGGGTCGAGCAGGCGGGACGGCGCGCGCTACTGCTGCCCGGCGACATCACCGACCGCGCGCATTGCAGGCAGATCGTCGAGAATACCGCGCAGACGTTCGGGCGCATCGACGTGCTCGTGAACAACGCCGCCTATCAGGCGACTTACGACAAGCTCGAGGACATCAGCGACGACGAATGGGACAAGACCTATTCGACCAACATCGGCGCGATGTTCCGCATCACGAAGGCGGCGCTCGCGCACATGAAGCCCGGCAGCGCGATCATCAATACGACTTCCGTCAATGCCGACGCGCCGAATCCCGGCCTGATCGCGTATGCAAGCACCAAGGGCGCGATTCAGAACTTCACGGGCGGGCTCGCGCAGCTTCTGGCGGAGCGCGGCATACGCGCGAACTGCGTCGCGCCGGGGCCGATCTGGACGCCGCTCATTCCATCGACGATGCCGCCGTCGAGCGTCGAGAACTTCGGGAACCAGACGCCGATGAAGCGCCCCGGCCAGCCTGCGGAACTCGCCGCCGCCTATGTGATGCTCGCATCGGACGAGGCGAGCTATACGTCGGGCGCGACCATCGCCGTGACAGGTGGCAAGCCGATTATCTAATTGGCGGATGTTCAGGCGGCCGCCGACGCTTGAAACAGGCGTCGGTCGATGTCGTCCTTTCCGGCATTCAGCGCGTACGCGCGAGCGTCGTCGGCAGAAGCAAAATGTCCGAGCACGCCGCTCGCACGCTGAATGCCGTCGCCATCGCAGACGATCGTCATCGCCGCGTAGAGACCACCGTCGAACGCGGCCATCGGCGTAATGACGAAGCCGCGATAGGTGACCGTAGGTTGAAGCATGGCACCCTCTCTCTCATCTGATAGCTTTCTTCGCCCTTTTCGGCAGCATTCGCTGCCGCAGGGCTGCATGTCAGATTTTCCATTCGCGCAATGAGCCGACGATTGGGGAAAACCAGAAAAAAGGAGGGCGTGCCGTTTTTGAAAACGAATACATGAGGTCGGAAGACATTGCGCCAGGGTTGCGGCCTATTGCCCGAGCTTGCGCCCGCTCACGACTCTACGCTGAGTTCCCGTGCGTCGCGCCGATGAACCGCTCACCGCCGCGCTTCCGTCGCCATCCGCACCGCGAGACCGGCGAGCACCGTGCCCATCAGCCAGCGCTGAATCAGAAGCCATGCGGGCCTGCGCGCCAGAAAGACCGCGATCGATCCGGCGGTCATCGCGACGATCGAATTCACCGTGATGCTCAGCATGATCTGCACGACGCCGAGCGCGAGCGACTGGCCGAGCACGCCGCCGTGCGCGGGGTCGATGAACTGCGGCAGCAGCGACAGATAAAGCACGGCGATCTTCGGATTCAGCAGGTTCGTGACGAAGCCCATCGTGAAGAGCTTGCGCGGGCTATCGACAGGCAAATCGCGCACCTGAAACGGCGAGCGCCCGCCCGGCTTGACCGCTTGCCACGCGAGATACAGCAGATAGAGCGCGCCGCCGAAGCGCAGCGCGTCATAGGCGAACGGGATCGCGATCAGAAGTGCGGTGATGCCGAACGCCGCGCACAGCATGTAGAACACGAAACCGAGCGCCACGCCGCCGAGCGAGATCAGCCCCGCCGTGCGACCCTGGCAGATCGAGCGGGAGATCAGATAGACCATGTTCGGCCCTGGCGTGAGCGCCATCCCGAGCGCGACGAGAGCGAATGCGAGCAGTTGCGGCGTGTGAGGCATCGGACGGCTCCGGCTGAAGAGATCGATGCATCTTCTCGTGCGATACGCCGGGTCGCCAGATACAAATTTCAAGGCGCCCGTCGATACACTTGAGCGAAGCCGAAATACATCTGCAAGGCACCGTCCTGCATGAACCTCAACGCGTCACGATCTGCCTCAACGCATGCCGCCGCTCGCGATAAGGCTTTCGCCGGTCATCCAGCGCGCATCGTCGGATGCGAGGAATACCGCGATCGATGCGATGTCGTCCGGCTGGCCGAGGCGTCCGAGCGGCGTTTGCGCGAGCGCTGCCGCATCCAAATCGGAGCCGATGATGCCCGCGCTATGCGTGCCTTCGGTCACCACGACGCCCGGATTGATCGAGTTCACACGGATCTTTCTCGCGCCGAGTTCGCGCGCGAGGACGCCGGTGATCGCATCGACGGCGCCTTTCGTGCCGCTGTACACCGCGCTCGTCGGCGGCGTGATGCGGGTCACGACCGAACTGACGTTGATGATGCTCGAGCCTTCGCCGAGATGCTTCGCTGCGGCCTGGGTCGTCAGAAGCGTGCCGAGAACGTTGATATTGAACTGCTTATGGAAGTGCTCTTCGGTGATCTCTTCGAGCGCTGCGAACTCGTAGACGCCCGAGTTGTTCACGAGGATATCGAGGCGTCCATAGGTTTCGATCGCTGCATTCACGATGCCCTGCGCATCGGCCGCCTTCGACACATCGCCGCCGACGGCGATCGCCTTTCCGTTCGATGCAGTAATGTCCGCGACGACCGCATCCGCGCCCGCCTTGCTGCTCGCATAGTTGACGACGACCGATGCGCCTTCCGCCGCGAGCGCCTTTGCAATCGCCGCACCGATACCTTTGGACGCGCCCGTGACGACCGCCACCTTGCCTGCGAGTTTGCTCATGATCGAATTCCTTGAAAAGATTATTTAATGCCCGGAGTGGCTGGTTGTGCCGGTGGCAAAACCGCCGTGACAGCTCTCAATGTAGACATCTCTTCGAACACGATAAAGCAGCGTAGAGTGAAAAGACTTGCGGGCTCATGCGAATAATCGAACATGGGCGCGTCATAGTCATGAACACGTCACGACACGACACGCATTTCGCCGGCCATATTCCCGAGCTTTACGATCGCTATCTCGTGCCGATGCTCTTTGCGCCCTGCGCAGGCGATATCGCGCGCCGCGCCGCGGCGCTCGAACCATCGCGCGTACTGGAAACGGCCGCAGGCACCGGCGCGGTCACGCGCGCGCTGGCGCACGCGCTGCCCGCGCATGTCGATATCGTCGCGACCGATCTGAATCAGGCAATGCTCGATCGCGCCGCGATGACGCATATCGGCAGAACGGTGACGTGGCAGCAGGCCAATGCGTTGCAATTGCCTTTCGACGATGCGAGCTTCGATATCGTCGTCTGCCAGTTCGGCGCAATGTTCTTTCCCGACAAGACGGCCGCGTTCGCGCAGGCACATCGTGTGCTGCGGCCCGGCGGCGCACTTCTCTTCAACGTGTGGGACCGCATCGAAGAGAACGAGTTTGCCGACACGATTACCGCCGCGCTAGGCCGCCTCTTTCCCGCCGATCCGCCGCTTTTCATGAAGCGCACGCCACACGGCTATTTCGATCGGGACGCGATTTCGCACGACCTCGCAGCCGCGGGGTTCGATGCGAAGCCGCGCTTCGATACGATCACGCAACGCAGCCGCGCATCATCGGCGGACGTGGTCGCCATCGCTTATTGCCAGGGCACGCCCTTGCGCAACGAGATCGAAGCGCGCACCGGCGCGAGTCTGGAAGAGGCGACATCGGCATGTGCCGAAGCCATCGCGGCGCGCTTCGGATCGGGTCCCGTCGCTGGAAAGATTCAGGCGCATGTGATCGTCGTGCAGCGCTAAGGCGTGACGCCGCGGCCCAGCACGCGATCGAGCCATGCGATCAGCGCATCCGGTGCGCATCGCGCGCTTCGAAAGCCGATATGCCCATCCGGCCTCACGGCCCACACCATGCCGTGCTTCGCACCGAATGCATCGGCGAACTCGCCTGCGTTATCGCTCAGCGTTCGATAGTCTTCCCGCGCAGGCTCGAACGACGCCGCGTTCGCCACCTTCGGCGACACGATCGACACCGCGCTCGCCGCCGGGCCGAGCGCTGCGCGCCACGCATCGACGGCCGCATCGAACGCGGCGATGCGGGCTGCATCGGCATCGTCGTCCAAATAGCCGATGAGCGTGTGACGTCCGCGCCCGAGATGATCGTGCAAGCGCTGCGCATGTCCGATGAACGCCTCCACGAGACCGCCGGCCTGCGGCGCGCGATCGCCGGGCGCGGGCAATGCCGCGTCCATGTCGGGACATTCATCCATGACGATCGGACTGCTGCCGCGATAACCCACGAGCAGTTGCGTCTCGCGCATCGCGGGCTTGATTTCGCCGTGCGCGAGGACCGTGTTCAACGCGCGGCTCGTCGATTCGACGACATCGAGCCCGACCGGCCGCCGCTCCGCTTCGTAGCTGTCGAGCAGCGCTTCATGCGCGACGCCGCGCGCCGCCAGCGTGAGCTTCCATGCGAGATTGTGCGCGTCCTGCAAGCCGGTGTTCATGCCCTGCCCGCCGACGGGCGGATGGATATGCGCGGCATCGCCGGCAAGAAACACCCGCCCGCGCGCATAGTGCTGCGCGATCCGATGACTCACGCGATACACCGACGACCAGCGCATCGACGAAAGCCGCGTGCCCTTCGGCAGGATCGGCAGCATGATGCGTTCGATCTCGTTGAAATCGGGCGTGGAATTCAGGCCGTGCCGGGCGGCATCGTCGGGGAGCAGAACCATCGAGAGGCGATAGCGGCGCGCGGAGCCGCGCACCGGCAGCGCGGCGAGCGTGGTCGCCGCCGCGCCGCCCTCGCCCGACACGTTGAAGCGGTACATGCGGCCGCGCGGCAAATCCCAGTCGACATCGACATCGGCGAGCATGAAGGTCTGCGGATACTGATCGCCTTCATAGGCGACGTTCAACTGCCGGCGCACCGTGCTGCGCGCGCCGTCGCAACCGACGAGCCAGCGGCATCGAACGGTACGGCTCTCGCCGCATGCGTCCTGTATGCGCGCGTCGATCACGTCGCCGGATTCGGTGAAATCGACGAGCGTCGCGCCGTATTCGACGTGCCCGCCATTGCGCGCAAGCGCCGCTTCCAGAATGCGCTCGGTCTCGAACTGTGCGAGCGACAGCGCGCCATACGGCAGTCCGGCGCGCAGCACCTCCGCGCTGAACGCGAGCGCGCCGTCCTGAAACGTATCAGCACCCGTGATCCACACACCCGCATCGATCGCGTCGCGCGCGATACCCAGATCCTCGAAAATCTCCAGCGTGCGCGCCGTCACGCCGAGCGCCTTGACGAAGAAGACGCGCTCGTCATGCGCGTCGATCACACGCGCCTTCACGCCATCGCGGCGCAGTTCGGCGGCGAGCATCAAGCCGACGGGGCCCGCGCCGGCAATCAGCACATCGGTCTTATCGAACATGGTGCGATTTCTCCTGAGGAAACCGGCGAATGCCAATGCGCGCAACGTATCTTTTGTCGGCTGTCGTCAGGGAGAATAACCGTTAAGCGCTTGGCTGTGGCACGCGCGTCAGCCGCCAAGCGGCCCCAGGCGCAGGCCGATCGCGCAGCCCGCCGCGATGACGGCGAGCACCGTCGCCGCGATCGTCACGTAGACATAGTTTCGTTGCCGCGCGAACACGGCGAGCATCACGACGACGCGCAGCACCGGCAGCAGAATGAACAGCGCGACGCCCGCCGTCAGCGCCTTGGTGCCGATGACCAATCCCGCGCCGGTCAAGACGCACGCGGCCCATGTGCCGCACTGAAAAAAGCGCGCGAGCACCCGATCCATCGAAGCGGGCGTGAAGTCTTTCATCGACCCGCACGCTCCAGAAGATCGATGCCGAATCCTTGCAGGAACATCTGGCACGCGACGAGCAGCAGCATCGACAGAAACAGCAGACGCAGGCGTTCGCTGCGGACTTTCATCAGCACGCGCGCGCCCGCGATTGCACCGACCACCGAGCCGAGCGCAACCGGCCCCGCGATGGCGCTCACGATCTCGCCGCGCAGAAAATAGGCGCTGGCGCTCGCGGCTGCGGTCACACCGATCATGAAGTTCGACGTCGCGGTCGATACCTTGATCGGCAGGCGCAATGCGTTGTCCATCGCCGGAATCTTGAGGATGCCGCTGCCGATGCCGAGCAGCGCGGAAACGACGCCGGCCGCGTACATCAGCGTGAGGCCGGCGGGCACGCGCCGCACTTCATAAGCGACATCCCGACGCAGCGTGCCGTCCGGATAGCTCGAGTGAAGATCGAGCGCGGCGGCGAGTCCTCGCGATGGAATCGGCCTCGACATGTCGGCGTGCTCTTCGCGGCGACTGAACATCTGCCACGCCGATACGACCAGCACGCCCGCGAAAAGAAAGTTCAGCGCGGCCACAGGGACGATGCCCGCGAGCAGCACGCCCGTCAGCGCGCCGAGCGTCGTGCCGGTTTCGAGCACGAGGGCGAGCCGCACGTTGGTCAGGCCGGCGCGCAGGAAGGCCGCAGCGCCGCCGCACGAACATGCGATCACGGACACGATGCTCGTGCCGATGGCCGCATGCATGTCGATATGAAAGAACATCGTGAGGATGGGCACGATGAACAGCCCGCTCGCCATGCCAAGCATGCCGCCCGCCGCGCTCGCACCCATGCCCGCGCAGAAGAGCCAGAGGGTTGCTTCGAAGCTCATCGAATCGGCCTCGGTGAAGTATCGCACGTCATCAATATAACATGTCATAACAAGTAGAGAAAGCAGCGGACGGATGAAGGCCGATCGTCTCGCGCTATGATTCGCCCATCGCACGACAAAAACGACAGCCGAACATGGCCCGACGAAGCAAACAGGAAGACATCCAGGCGGAGACCCCTGATACCACGGAAGATGACACGTCGCCCGGCGGCGGCTCCAGCTATCTCGTGCCGGGCCTCGAACGCGGCTTGCGGATCCTTGCCGAGTTCTCCGCGCGTGAGCCGGTGCTGGGAGCGCCCGAGTTGTCGCGACGCATAGGCATTCCGCGCACGACCACGTTCCGTTTGCTGCAAACGCTCGAAGCGCTCGGCTTTCTCGAACGAGTGAACGGCGACCGCAACTTCCGGCTGGGCGTCGCCGTGCTGCGGCTTGGTTTCGAATACGTGAACTCGCTCGAACTGACCGATCTGGGCACGCCGATTCTGGAGCGTTTGCGCGATGCCACCGGTCTATCGACGCATCTCCTGATCCGCGATCAGCGCGATGTCGTGTTCGTCGCGAAAGCGCAAAGTCATGAGCCGCTGTTCAGCTCGGTGAAGGTGCATGTCGGCACGCGGCTGCCCGCTCATGCGACCGTGCATGGACATGTGCTGATGGGCGATCTTTCGCTCGCCGCCCTAAAGGCGCTCTATCCCGAAGCGCAACTGGAAAAGTACACGGAGCGCACGCCCGCGACCGTCGACGAACTTTTCGAACGCGTGCAGGAGTGCGCGGCGCTCGGCTATGGATTGAGCGAGGCATCGTTCGAGCGCGGGATATCGGTCGTCACCGCACCCGTGCGCGATCATTCCGGCGCGATCGTCGCGGCCGTGACCGCGACCGTGCCGCGCTCGGACATCGGTGCGGAGGATGAGAAGTCGCGACTCGTCGAAATGATCTGCGCTGCTGCGATGGAGCTTTCCACGCGGCTCAACTATCGACCGGCGCCGGATGATCCCACCGCTGCGCTTGCTTGAATTTGGCTTTTTCTTGCCGGATCCCGGTTTCTTTTCGGTTTATTAGCGATTAGCGCCGCCCTCCCCAGGGCAACGCTGATTCCACGAAAAAAGTGCTGTCAGAACGAGTGATGAATACCCGCTAGCACGATGACCTGATTCGCCGTGCTCGACACGCCCGCCGTGAAGAACGCGGCCTTCGCACCGCCGGTCGCGTGCTCGTACAGCGCGTTCACATAGAGTTGCGTCGATTTCGACAACATGTAGATATCGCCGATTTCAAACTGCGTCCAGCGGCCACCCGCGAAGGTCGTCGTGGCCGCGCCGCCGGCAATCCAGTTCCACGCGACCGGCTTGAAAGTCAGCCCCGCATCGTATGACTGGAACGTGTCCGACTGACCGTTCGATTGCAACTTCACGCGCGTATAAAGACCGTGCACCACGAACTTGCCGATCTCATACGACGCGCCCGCGCCCATCACTTCCTGCTTGTCCGCCATGTATGTCGCGGCGGGCTGGCCCTGGAAAGTCGTAAGACCGGTCGTCGCGATTGCCGGCGTGCGATTGTGCTCGTTCGAATACGTGGCCGCCGCCTTGAACGGACCGTTCGCATACGTGATGCCGAAGCCGTAGTTGCGGCCCGTCGAGAAGTTCGTCGTGTTGCCGAGGCCCATCATTGCGCCGGCGGAAAAGCCGTAGAAATTCGCCGAGCGGAATTTCACCGAGTTGTCGTAGGGCACGACGCCGGTGTCCGCGAGCTGGTCGATGTTGCCCGGATGGAACGCATACCAGCTCGCCGCGAGATACGCGGTGGAGAGCGGCCCGAGCATGTCGAAGCTGAACGGCGTCTGATGACCGAGCGTCAGCGTGCCGACGTTCTCCTGATCCAGCCCGAGATACGCCTGACGATTCCATAGCGTGCCGGCCTTCGCGAAATTGCCGCTGTTGGTATAGAAGCCGTTCTCCAGCTGCGCCACCGTCTTCAGGCCACCACCCAGATCTTCGACGATACGAAAGCCCCAGCGGTCTGGCTGCATGTTGCCCTGCTCCTCCATCCATTTCGGATGGCCGCCGACATTGTTGATATATGCGATGCCGGCATCGAGGCTGCCGTAAAGCGTGACCGTGCTCTGCGCGGCCGCCCCGGTCGCAACCCCGGCTCCGATGAGCCCCGCTGCAATGATGTGCTTCACCCTTCGCTCTCCTAACCGTGTGGTTCAAGGGCGGGCTGTGCCCGCTGTCCCGTTGCGGCTTGTCGCCGTTACTGCGCTTTATCCCGGTTCCCGATGGCCCTGCTTCGCACCGTCCGGGAGGCGTCTTGTTGATCGCCCGTTATGTTCCATATATGGATCAACGTACTGCCTATGGAAAGTATAGTGAGATTTGCAGCGCCAAAACAATAAATTTTCAGACGACCTCGGGTAGACCCTTAAGGCACGTCGGATGCGTCTCGTTCGTAGCAAAAAGAGCTTACGAATCAATGTCGAACGGACGTTTATACGTCAGATCAGACGTGAGACGAACGCCTGAACGACCAGCAATCTAGTGTTTTCACCTAGATATCCACTTTTTTATTTTCCCGGGCTCAGACCACTCCTATAATGCCCATACACGAACTGCTGTTCCTTTAGTGGAACACAGACGAACCAGAGGAAGGGTGAAAGATGTCTGAACAATGGCGCTGCGCCGGGCATGCCGGCGATCTGTCGGAAGACGCACCGATCGAATTCAAGCTCGACGACGGCGCGGAGATCGGTATCTACAAAGTGGGCGACGAGCTGTATGCGCTCGAGAACGTCTGCCCGCACGCATACGCGCTGCTGACGCAGGGTTTCGTCGATGGCGACACCGTCGAATGTCCGCTGCACGAAGCGGTGTTTCACATCCCCACGGGCAAATGCCTGAAAGAGCCCGGCGGCCGCGACCTGAAGACGTATTCGGTGCGCCTCGCCGGCGAGGAAATCCAGATCAAGGTGGCGTGACATGGAAAAAGTCGTGAACTTCAACCCGCATCTCAAGCCGTGGCTCGCGCCGCAGCCGAACAACGTCGCCGGCAAGGGCGTGATCGAGAAGCCGGGTCAGACCGAGAACTTCATCTGGCAAACGCGCAAGGCCGAGCCGACGCAATACGAAAACGACTTCGGCGACGCGCTCGAACGCGTCTTCGAAGCGGGCGCGCTGGAACTGGAGCAAGTGGTCGCGGGCTTGAACAAGGACGGCTTTCGCACGCCGGAAGGCACGACGTGGACCGCCGAGCGCCTCGCCACCGAGCTGCGCACGCTCGCCGATTAAAGAAGGAGCATTTCCATGACGTCCTCTCAGCAGACAACCGTCGCCGTCGATCCCGTTCAGGCTTATCTCGATCGCGGCTTGCGCAATTACTGGTATCCCGTCGCGCCTGGCTGGCAAGTGGCGAACGCGCCCATCGGCCTGACGCGCCTCGGCGATCAGATCGTCCTCTGGCGCGACAACGAAGGCAAAGTGCACGCGCTCGAAGACCGCTGCCCGCATCGCGGCGCGCGCCTGTCGCTCGGCTGGAATCTCGGCGGCAGCGTCGCGTGCTGGTATCACGGCATCGAAGTCGATGGCAGCGGCACCGTGCAGAAAGTGCCCGCCGTGTCGGCATGCCCGCTCGAAGGCCAGAAGTGCGTGAAGTCGTATCCGGTCGAAGAACGCGCGGGCGCGATCTTCCTCTGGTTCGGCGACGACGCCAACAAGGAACCCGCGCCGCTCGTGCTTCCCGAAGAACTCGTCGGCGATGAATACGCGAGCTTCCTTTGCATGTCCCACTGGAAGTGCAATTACCAGTACGCGATCGACAACGTGATGGACCCGATGCACGGCGCTTATCTGCACGCGACATCGCACTCGATGGCCGAAGGCGACAAGCAGGCCGACATGCGCGTGCGCAAGACCGAAACCGGCCTCATGTTCGAGAAGGTGAATCAGCGCGACGTGAACTTCGACTGGGTCGAACTGGGCGAAACCGGCTGCCTGTGGATGCGCCTCGCGATTCCGTACAAGAAGAAGTTCGGTCCGGGCGGCAACTTCGGGATCATCGGCTTCGCCACGCCCGTCGATGAAGACAACTGCCAGGTCTATTTCTGGCGCACGCGCAAGGTCTCGGGATGGCAACGCGATGCGTGGCGTTTCCTGTATCGCAATCGTCTCGAAGGCCTGCACTGGGCCGTGCTGGAACAAGACCGCTACGTGCTCGAAAGCCTCGCGCCGAACGCGCGCGATCACGAGTTCCTCTATCAGCACGATGTCGGCATGACGCGTGTGCGCCGCATGCTGAAGCAACGTGCGCAGCAGCATCTCGCCGCCCTCGACGCGCTTGCGAAGAACACGGAGCACGTTCATGCGTGATGCGCTCGACGGCCGCCGCGTGCTGGTCACAGGCGGCGCTCGCGGACTCGGCGCGGCGTTCGTCCGGGCGCTCGTTGAGCGCGGCGCGCACGTCGCATTCGGGGATGTGCTGCATGCGGAAGGCGAGGCGCTCGCGCGTGAACTGCCCGAAGCGCACTTCTTCCCGCTCGATCTGAATGAGCCGCAGAGCATCTCCGCATTCGTCGATGCAAGCGTGAAAGCGCTGGGCGGCCTCGACGGCCTCATCAACAACGCCGCGATCACGAATTCGGGCGGCAAGTCCGCCGATGAACTCACGCCGCAAACGTGGGACGCCGTGATGAACGTCAACGTGCGCGGGTCGTGGCTCATGAGCGTCGCGTGCCTGCCGCATCTGAAGGCATCGGGGCGCGGCGCGATCGTGAACATCGCATCGGATACGGCGTTGTGGGGCGCGCCGAAGCTGCTCGCCTACGTCGCGAGCAAGGGCGCCGTGATCGCGATGACGCGTTCGCTCGCCCGCGAGTTCGGCACGAGCAACGTGACCGTCAACGCGATCGCGCCCGGCCTCACCGAAGTGGAAGCCACCGCCTACGTGCCCGCCGAGCGCCACGAGTACTACCTCAAAGGCCGCGCACTGACGCGCGCGCAAACGTCCGACGACGTGAACGGCCCCGTGCTGTTCCTGCTCTCGGATGCGGCGCGCTTCGTGACGGGCCAGTTGCTGCCGGTCAACGGCGGCTTCGTGATGAATTGATTCGCTCTATACAGAACCTGGAGAAAGCAATGGCAGATGCCGACATCGAACGTAAATCGTGGGATCAGCCCGCCGACGCGAGCTTCGAGCAATGGATGAACTCGCGCGTCGCGCGGCTCGAGACGCGCCGCTACGACTGGGACGCGCTCAAGTTCCAGGCCGATTACGACCCGAAGTATCGCCGCGCGCAGATGCGCTATGTGGGCACGGGCGGCACGGGCGTCGCGAAGGACATGAACACCGTCCCCGCAGGCAGCTTCACGTTTTCGACGATGGTCATTCCCGCCGGCAACATCGGGCCGAGCCATATTCATATCGACGTCGAAGAGATTTTCTTCGTGCTGCGCGGAAAGATGAAGGTGATCTGCGAGAAGGACGGACAGACGTGGGAAGCCGTGCTCGGCGAGCGCGATCTCATCTCCGTGCCGCCTGGCGTGTATCGCACGGAAATCAACATCGGCGACGAAGACGCGCTGATGTGCGTGATGCTCGGCGCGTCGAAGCCCATCACGCCGACGTATCCGCCCGATTCGCCCTTGGCCAAGCTGAAGCGCTGAGACTGCGATGAACATCGAGACGCTCGCGCGCTTTCCGGACATGCACATCGATACCGCTCAGGGCATCACGGGTTATCGCGAGGCAGGTGCGTCGCATCTGCGCACCCTGCCCGTCGTGCTGCTGCACGGGATCGGCTCCGGTGCGGCGTCGTGGGTTCGGCAACTCGACGCGCTCGGCGCGACGCGTCGCGTGCTCGCGTGGGATGCGCCGGGTTATGGCGTGTCCACTCGCGTCGCGAATGAATCGCCGGTTGCGGCCGATTATGCGCACGCGTTGTCCGCGTGGCTCGATGCGCTCGGCGTGAATCGCTGCGTGCTCGTCGGCCATTCGCTCGGCGCGATCATCGCGGGTTCGTTCGCTGCACATGCGCCGGAGCGTGTGGCGGGCTTGCTGCTGATTTCGCCCGCTGCAGGTTACGGCGCGGCCTCGAAGCAAGTGCGTGAATCGAAGCGCGATGCACGATTGAAGATGCTCGACGAACTCGGCGCGCAAGGACTCGCACGCGAGCGCAGCGCGAACATGGTTTCGCAATATGCCGATGACACCGCGCGCGAATGGGTCCGCTGGAACATGGCGCGCATCGTCCCCGAAGGCTACGCGCAAGCGACGCATCTGCTCGCGAACGCGGACCTCGCAGCGGATATCGCGCGCTTTCATGGACGCATCGCGGTGGCGGTGGGCGCGGACGACGCGATCACGCCGCCCGCTGCGTGCGCGCCGATCGCGCAGGCCGCGCACGTCGGCCTGCAGGTCATTCCGCGTGCCGGCCACGCGGGTTATGTCGAATCTCCCGCCGTCCATACCGCGCTGATCGACTCGTTTTGCCAGGGCATCGAATGTCACATGAAAGACGGAGTACCGCAATGACATCCATTGCCACGGAAGAAGCCGATAAAGGCGAACCGACTTACATCGTGCCGGGGCTCGAACGCGGACTGAAGATCCTCACCGAGTTCTCGCCGCGCGAGCCCGTGCTCGGCGCGCCGGAACTGTCGCGGCGCCTCGGCATTCCGCGCACGACGGTGTTCCGGCTGCTTCAGACGCTCGAATCGCTCGGCTTTCTGGAGCGCGCGGACAAGGACCGCAACTACCGCCTGGGCGTGGCCGTATTGCGCCTCGGCTTCGAATACCTGAGCTCGCTCGAACTGACCGATCTCGGCCTGCCGATCATCGAGGCGCTGCGCGATGCGACCGGTCTCACGAGTCACATCCTGATTCGCGATGGCCGCGATGTCGTCTTCGTCGCCAAGGCGCAGAGTCACGCGCCGATCTTCAGTTCGGTGAAGGTGAACGTCGGCACGCGCCTGCCGGCGCATGCGACGACGCACGGTCACGTTCTGATGGGCGATCTGTCGCTCGATGAATTGCGCGCGCTGTATCCCGAACAGCATCTCGAGCGCTTCACGAAGTCGACGCCCGAAACCGTGGAAGAACTGTTCGAGCGCGTGAAGGAAGACGCCGAACGCGGCTACGCGACGAGCCAATCGTCGTTCGAGCGCGGCATTTCGGTCGTCACCGCGCCGGTTCGCAACGACACGGGACGCATCGTCGCCGTCATCACGACGACGATCCCGCGTCCGGAAATCGATGCCGCATTGCTCGAAAGCGGCCTCATCGACAAGGTACGCGAGGCCGCCGATGCGCTCTCGCTGCGTCTCAACTATCGCCCGGCCGCGCGCGCAAGTGCATCGAGCCGATACATGAAGTCTCTGGGGTTGCAATGATTCAGATCGATCTTTCAGGGCAGGTCGCCGTTGTCACCGGCGGTTCGTCGGGCATCGGCTTCGCGACGGCGCGCCTGTTTTTGCAGGCGGGCGCATCGGTCGCCATTTGCGGACGCGACGCCGAACGCCTCGAAGCCGCGCAAGCCGCGCTCGCGACAGAATTCCCGCAAGCGCAATTGCTCGCTGCACGTTGCAATGTGCTCGATGAGAACCACGTGAACGCCTTCGCCTCACGCATCGAGGCGCGTTTCGGCCGCGTCGACATGCTCGTGAACAACGCGGGACAAGGCCGCGTGTCCACCTTCGCCGATACGGCCGACGACGCCTGGCGCGACGAACTGGAGCTGAAGTACTTCAGCATCATCCGCCCGACGCGCGCCTTTCTGCCGATGCTCGAAGACGCGCCCGCGCCCGCGATCGTCTGCGTGAATTCGCTGCTCGCGTTGCAGCCGGAACCGCACATGGTCGCGACCTCGTCGGCGCGCGCAGGCGTGCTGAGCCTCGTGAAATCGCTCGCGACGGAACTCGCGCCGCAACGCATCCGCGTGAATTCGATTCTGATCGGCATCGTCGAATCGGGGCAGTGGAAGCGGCGTTACCAGGATTATCTCCAGCAAGCACAAGACCCGCGCCAGAGCTGGCAGGAATGGACCGGCGAGCTCGCGCGCAAGAAAAACATTCCGCTCGGCCGCTTCGGCCTGCCCGAAGAAGCGGCTCAGGCGCTCTTCTATCTCGCAACAACGCTGTCGTCCTACACGACCGGCAGCCATATCGATGTTTCCGGAGGCTTTGCTCGTCATGTCTGAAAAAACCACGGTCGGCGAACTGATCGCCGCGTTTCTCGAACAATGCGGCGTGCGCACGGCGTTCGGCGTGATCTCGATTCACAACATGCCGATTCTCGATGCGATCGGCCGCCGCGGCAATATCCGCTATGTGGGCGCACGCGGCGAAGCGGGCGCGTTGAACATGGCCGACGGCCTCGCGCGTGTCTCGGGCGAACTGGGCGTCGCATTCACGTCGACGGGCACCGCCGCCGGCAACGCGGCCGGCGCAATGGTCGAAGCCCTGACCGCGGGCACGGCGCTGCTGCACATCACGGGGCAGATCGAAACCGAATATCTCGATCGGGATCTCGCGTATATCCACGAAGCGCCCGATCAACTGACGATGCTGCAATCCATCTCGAAGGCCGCGTTCCGCGTGCGCACGGTCGAAACCGCACTGCCGACGATCCGCGAAGCCGTGCGCGTCGCGCTGACTGCGCCGGCCGGTCCGGTGAGCGTCGAGATTCCGATCGACATCCAGGCCGCCGCAATCGAATGGCCCGCCGATCTGGCCGCGCCGCACGTCGGCACGCTCACGCACGACAGCCTGCGCGTGAAGCAGCTCGCCGATGCGTTGACGAACGCCAGGCGCCCGCTGCTGTGGCTCGGCGGCGGCACGCGTCATGCGCGCAGCGCGGTCGAGCGGCTGGTCAAGCTCGGCTTCGGCGTGGTGACGAGCGTGCAGGGGCGCGGCGTGCTGCCCGAAGATCATCCGGCGACGCTCGGCGCGTTCAACGTGCATCCGTCGGTCGAAGCGTTCTACAAGACGTGCGATGCGCTCGTCGTCGTCGGCTCCCGTCTGCGGGGCAACGAAACGCTGAAGTACAAGCTCGCGCTGCCGCAACCGCTCTATCGCATCGACGCCGATGCGCTCGCCGACAGCCGCGGCTATCGCAACGAACTGTTCGTGCATGGCGATGCATCGCGCGTGCTGGACGAACTCGCGACGCTGCTCGAAGGCCGCATCCGTGTCGATCCGGCGTTCGCGGGCGATCTCGCCGCCGCGCGCGAAACGGCGGTCGCGGAAGTATCGAAGGGGCTGGGACCGTACAAGCGCCTCGTCGATTCCCTGCAACGCGCGGTCGGCCGCGATTACAACTGGGTGCGCGACGTCACGATCTCGAACAGCACGTGGGGCAATCGCCTGCTCAAGATCTTCAATCCGCGCGCGGGCGTGCATGCGCTCGGCGGCGGCATCGGCCAGGGCATGCAGATGGCGATCGGCGCGGCGCTTTCGGGCGCGGCGAAAAAGACCGTCGCGCTCGTCGGCGATGGCGGACTCATGGTCAATGTCGGCGAACTCGCCACGGCCGTGCAGGAAAAAGCCAACGTGATGATCGTGCTGATGAACGATCAATGCTATGGCGTCATCCGCAACATTCAGGACGCGCAGTACGGCGGACGCCGCATGTTCGTCGATCTGCATCAGCCGGATTTCGCGCAGTTCTGCGCGAGCCTCGGACTCACGCATCGCCGCATCACGTCGCTCAATCAGGCCGATGACATCGTGCGCGAAGGGCTCGCCATCGACGGTCCGGTGCTCATCGAAGTGGACATGCTGTCGGTCGGCTCGTTCGCGACCGCGTTCGCCGGCCCGCCGGTGAAGAGGGAAGAACCGAAGGAGCCGGAATATGCGTGATCCACGTCACGCGCCGCATGCGCTCGATATCGCGATGATCGGCTTCGGCGCGATCGGCTCGGCGGTGTTTCAGGCGCTCGAAAACGATCCGCTCGTGCGCATCTCGCATGTGATCGTGCCGCAGCGCGATCGCGCGCACGTGCGCTCGGTGCTCGGCGACCGGGTCGATGTCGTCTCGCACGTCGAGTCGCTCGCGAGCCATCCCGAGTTCGCGCTCGAATGCGCGGGACACGCGGCGCTCGTCGATCACGTCGTGCCGCTTTTGAAGTCGGGCACGGATTGCGCGGTCGCGTCGATCGGCGCGCTGTCCGAAGCCGGCCTGCTCGATGCGCTCTCCCGCGCCGCCGATGAAGGCGCGGCCACGATCACGCTGTTGTCGGGCGCGATCGGCGGCGTCGATGCGCTCGCCGCGGCGAAGGAAGGCGGCCTCGACGACGTGCAGTACACCGGCCGCAAACCGCCGCTCGGCTGGCTCGGCACGCCCGCCGAAAGCGTGTGCGATCTGAAGTCGCTGACCGCGGAACAGGTCATTTTCGAAGGGACCGCGCGCGACGCCGCACGGCTCTATCCGAAGAATGCGAACGTCGCGGCGACCATCGCGCTAGCCGGCCTCGGCCTCGACGGCACGCGCGTGAGACTGATCGCCGATCCGGCTGTCGAGCGCAACGTGCATCGCATCGTCGCGCGCGGCGCGTTCGGCGAGATGTCGCTCGAAATGTGCGGCAAGCCGCTGCCGTCGAATCCCAAGACATCCGCGCTCACCGCGTTCAGCGCGATCCGTGCGTTGCGCAATCGCGCCGCGCGCTGCGTCATCTGAAGGAGTTTTGAACGATGAATCATCCCGACACTTCGCTCGTGAGCTCCGGCGATATCTTTCTCGGCGGCGAATGGCGCAAAGGACGCGGCAATCCGTACGCGAGCATCTATCCCGCCGATCAGACCGTCAACACGGAAATCAGCACGGCGAATGCCGACGATGCGCGCGAAGCCGTCGAGATCGCGGATCGCGCCTGGAGGAAGGCGGACTGGGCCGGCCTGAAGCCGCATCAGCGGGCGGCCGTTCTGCATCGCATCGCCGGCCTGATCGAAGCGCGTCACGAAGCGCTCGCGCACTTGCAGCGGCGCGACAACGGCAAGCCGGTCAGCGAAACGCGCGCCCTCGTCACGAGCGCGGCGAACACGTTCCGCTACTTCGCGTCGTGCCTCGAAACGCTCGAAGAAGAACTCACGCCCTCGCGCGGCGACTATCTGACGATGAGCGTGCACGAGCCGCTCGGCGTCGTCGCGGCGATCACGCCGTGGAATTCGCCGATCGCTTCCGACGCGCAGAAGCTCGCGCCCGCGCTCGCCGCCGGCAACGCCGTCGTGCTGAAGCCCGCCGAAGTGACGCCGCTCGCGTCGCTGGCGCTTGCGCGCATCTGCGAGGAAGCGGGGGTGCCCAAGGGCGTCGTCAGTGTGTTGCCGGGCAAGGGCTCCGTGATCGGCGATGCACTCGTGCGCCATCCGCTCGTGAAGAAAGTCGCGTTCACGGGCGGCACGGAAGTCGGTCGCGGCATCGCGCGGCTCGCCGCGGAAAAGCTGATGCCCGTATCGCTCGAACTCGGCGGCAAGTCGCCGACCATCGTCTGCGCCGATGCCGATCTCGATCACGCGGTCAATGGCGTGCTGTACGGCATCTTCAGTTCGTCGGGTGAATCGTGCATCGCGGGTTCGCGGCTTTTCGTCGAACGCAAGGTGTATGGCGAATTCATGGCGCGGCTCGTCGATGGCGCGCGCAAGCTGCGCGTCGGCGACCCGGCGCGCGAGAACACGCAGATGGGCCCGCTCATCACGGGGCAGCATCGCGACAGCATCGAGCGCTTCGTCGCGCTCGGTCTCGAAGAAGGCGGCACGCTCCTGTGCGGCGGCGAACGCCCGACGGGCGATGGCCGCGAAAAAGGCTTCTTCTACCTGCCGACGATCATCGAAGGTCTCACGAACGACGCGCGCATGTGTCAGGAGGAGATCTTCGGACCAGTGCTCGCCGCCCTGCCCTTCGACGACGAAGCCGCGCTTCTCGAACAGGCGAACGACAGCGTGTTCGGCCTCGCGGCAGGCATCTGGACGCGCGACTACAAGCGTGCATGGAACATGGCGCGTGCATTGAACGCCGGCACGGTCTGGATCAACACCTACAAGCAGTTTTCCATTTCGACGCCCTTCGGCGGCTGGAAAGACAGCGGCATGGGACGCGAGAAAGGCCGCCTGGGCCTGCGCGAATACATGCAGCAGAAGAGTCTCTACTGGGGCTTGAACGACGCCCCGCTGCCGTGGGCGAACTGAAGGAGTTGCCATGACGATTCTTGGCATTGAACGCATCACTTACGGCGTGACGGACCTCGACACCTGCCGGCGCTTCTTCGCCGACTGGGGCCTGAAGGAAGTCGCGCATGATGAAACCCGCGCGCGTTTCGAAACCCTGAACGGCTGCGAAGTGCTGCTCGCCCTTGCCGATGACCCCGCGCTTGCGCCCGCCTTCGAAGCGGGTCCGACGCTGCGCGAAGTCACGTGGGCCGTCGCGACGCGCGAAGAACTCGACGCACTGCGCCAACGCTTCGCGGGCCAGCCCGGCCACTTCGAAGCGGATGACGCAATTGGCTGCATCGACCCGAACGGCATGGCGATACGCGTCGAAGTCACGAAGAAACGCGACATCGACGTGAAGGGCTCGCCCTCGAACGTGTGGGGACAAACCTTGCGCGTCGATACGCCGAGTCCTGTCTACGAGCGCGCGGAGCCGGTGGAAGTGGGGCATGTCGTGTTCTTCACGAACTGCGTCGCGGAGCAGGAGAAGTTCTATCACGAACTGCTCGGCTTCGAGACCTCGGATCGTTATCCGGGCCGCGGCGCGTTCATGCGCTGCGCGCCGCACGGCGGTCATCACGATCTGTTTCTTCTGCAATTGCCCGATGGCAAGCGCGGCCTGAATCACGTCGCGTTCACCGTGCGCGATATCCACGAGGTCTTCGGCGGCGGCCTGCACATCAGCCGCTGCGGCTGGACGACGCAGCTCGGGCCGGGACGTCATCCGGTTTCGTCGGCGTATTTCTGGTACTTCAAGAATCCGGCGGGCGGTCTCATCGAGTATTACGCCGATGAAGACGTACTCACGCCCGAATGGCAACCGCGCGATTTCGAGCCTGGCCCGACCGTGTTCGCGGAGTGGGCCGTCGATGGCGGTCTCGACGGCAACACGCGCCGCCAGAAAGACGCGAAGGCGCCGGAAGGCAAGTTCATGACGGAGCGCAAAAATGGCTGATCTCCAAACGGTCGTGGTGATCGGCGGCGGCCAGGCGGCGGGATGGATTGTGAAGACGCTGCGCAAGGAAGGCTTCGATGGCCGCCTCGTGATGGTCGCCGACGAGATTCATCTTCCCTATGAGCGGCCGCCGCTGTCGAAGGCCGTGCTCGCAGGCGATGCCGATATCGACACCGTGCGGCTCGTCGATCACGACGCGTTCGCCGCACTGAACGTCGAAGCGTGGCAGCCGGAATGCGCGGAATCGATCGATCGCGACGCGCGCATCGTGCGCACCGCGAGCGGACGCGAAGTGCACTACGACCGCCTCGTCATCGCGACCGGCGGGGCGGCGCGGCGGCTGCCGGCCTCGCTCGTGCAGACCTCGCATCTCGCCTATCTGCGCACGCTCGACGATGCAATGCTCATCGGCAAGCGCCTGCGCGAAAGCCATAGCAAGCGCTTGCTCGTGATCGGCGGCGGATGGATCGGCCTGGAAGTCGCGGCGACTGCGAAGAAGCTCGGCGTCGATGTCACGGTCGTCGAAGGCGCGCCGCGTCTGTGCGGACGTTCCGTGCCTGAAAGCGTGTCTGATTTCCTGTTGAAGCTGCATCGCGATAACGGCGTCGATGTGCGGCTGAATGCATCGCTCGTGTCGCTCGACGACTATGGCGACGGCGTGCGCGCGCAACTCGCCGACGGCACGACCGTAGAGGCCGATTTCGCGGTCGCGGGCATCGGACTGACGCCGCATACGGGAATCGCGGAGCGCGCGGGCATCGACGTGAACGACGGCATCGTCGTCGATGAATTCGGTGCGACGAACGATGCGCACGTGTTCGCGTGCGGCGATGTCGCCAATCATCCGAACGCGTGGCTCAAGCGCCGCGTGCGCCTCGAATCATGGGCGAACGCGCAGAACCAGGCAATCGCGACGGCGCGCGCGGTGCTCGGCGTGCGCACGCCGTATGCCGAGATTCCGTGGTTCTGGTCGGATCAGTACGACGTGAACCTGCAGATTCTCGGCGACGTTCCGCCGGGCGCCGTGCCCATCGTGCGCGGCGATCTGGACGCGCGTCGCGCATCGCTGTTCTTCTTGGATGGCGATGCATTGCGCGGCGTGATCGCGATCAACGCGACGCGCGATCTGAAGGTCGCGAAGAAATGGATGAGCCAGGGGCGCGCGGTCGATATCGCGGCGCTCGCGGACACGGCGAAGGCACTCGCATAACACACGGACGGGAGCAGGCATGAGGAGCATGGGCAATACGGCGGTTCAACACGGCGGCACCGCCACGACAGTCGCCGACGCGGCCACTGCCGCTCACGCGGTCACGAAGGGATCGATCATCGCGCGCATCGAGCGGCTGCCCGCCAACGCGATGCAGGTGCGCGCACGTATTCTGATCGGCGCGGCAACTTTCTTCGATGGCTTCGATGTCATCGTCATCGCGGCGACGCTGCCGCTGCTCATCCAGAAGTGGGGGCTGACGCCGGGGCAGGTCGGCTTTCTGATCGCGTCGGGATCGATCGGGCAACTGATCGGCGCGTTCCTCTTCCCGTCGCTCGCGGAACGTTATGGACGCGTGCGTTCCATCGCGTGGAGCTCGGGCATCATCGGCCTGACGAGCATCGCGTGCGGCTTCGCGCCTTCGTTCGCGGTATTCGTCGCGTTACGGATCGTGCAGGGACTCGGGCTTGGCGGCGAATTGCCCGTCGCGGCGACTTACATCAACGAGATCACGCGTGCCCATGGGCGCGGCCGTTTCGTGCTGCTCTACGAGATCGTGTTCCCGATCGGCCTGCTCGCATCGAACGCGCTCGGCGCATGGGTCGTGCCGCGCTTCGGCTGGGAAGCGATGTACTTCATCGGAGGCGGGCCGCTCGTGCTCTTCTTCCTGCTGCGCGCGCTGGTGCCGGAATCGCCGCGCTGGCTCGGCGAACGCGGCCGCATGAGCGAAGCCGGCGACGCGCTCTGCGCATTCGAAGCCACCGTGAAGCAGCCGCTGCCGCCGCTCGGCAATCTCGCCGATTTCGAAGCGATGGCGAACCGTCATCCGAAGCGCCGCCGCCTGGATCTGATCGGACCGGCGTATCTCAAGCGCACGATCGCGGTCGCGCTCTTGTGGATGACGTGCGGCGTGCTCCAGTACGGCCTCTCGACGTGGCTGCCGACGATCTACAAGACCGTCTATCACGCGCCGTTGCAACTCGCGCTGAATCTGGCGGTGGCGGCTTCCGTGCTCGGCGTGATCGGCTCGCTGACGTGCGCGCTGATCGTAGACAAGGTCGGGCGCAAGCCGGTCATCAACTGGTCATTCGTGTTGTGCGCGGTGTCGCTCGTGTTCGCGGGCGTGTTCGTCACGCAGTCGGTGTATGTGGTCGCAACCTTCTGCGCCCTCGCGCTCGGCTTCATGGCATGCGGCTTCATCACCGCTTATGTGTATACGCCCGAGCTTTATCCGACGAGCATCCGCGCGTTCGGATGCGGCCTCGGCGGTGCATGGCTCAAGATCGCGGCGATCTTCGCGCCGGCGCTCGTCGGCAAGACGCTGATGGGCGGGAACATGAATGTCGCGTTCTATGCGCTCGCTGTCGTGCCGCTCGTCGCGGCGGTCGCGGTGCATTACATGGGCATCGAAACGAAGGGCAAGGTGCTGGAGCAGCTTGAAGTGTGATGCTTTGCTGTTCAGGGCCGGCGCTTTGTATCGCCGGTCCTGAACTCCTGGCGCTACTGGAATTTGACGGGGACGGGCCGCGTCAGCAGATCGACATAGAACTTGAAGAATCGATCGTTGTCGTAGCGCGTCACGTAGGTGATCTTCTGCGGCGACGCACCGGCCTGCGGCGCGTCCGGATACACCTTCACATGTCCCTGATCCTCGCCGGGCGTCGTGTCGATGTCGAGATACGCGCTCTGCGTCTGCGTCGCGTAAGTCGGATCGAGGAAATAACCGATCGTCAGCGTGTCGTAGATATCGGTGTTCGTCGAGAATGCGCCCGCGTTCGCGATCGCGTAGACCTTCGTCACCGCTGTCTGTCCCGTCGGCGGATTGACGATCTGGTTGTAGACCGATTCGGTGAGCGGCACGGTGTTGGTCACGTCGAGAGGAATCACTCTCTGCGGGATCGTCGTCTGCAAAAGCGTTCGTACCGCGACGGGATCGAACCACCAGTTCAGTTCGCCCACCGCGTTCGCGTTGCCCGGCACGTTCATCGCGCCGCCCATGTAGACGATTCCCTTGATGAGCGGAACGATCTCCGGTGCTTTGCGCACGGCGGTCGCGAGATTGGTCGGCGGCCCGACTTCGATGATCGTCACCTGGTTCGGATAGCGCTTGACCGTATCGACGATGAAGTCGGCGGCGCTCTGGCTTTGCAGCTTGGCCGATGTTGCGAAGCCGTCCGGCGGCGCGGTCAGTTGCGACTGGCTGGTCGGCTCGGGACGCATCCATGCGCCGAAGTAGCCGTTCGGATTCGCGGCCTGCTGCGCGCGAATGCTCGCGACATCGTATTGCAGCGGATAATTCGCGCCGGCATAGACGCCGACCTTGTCCTGCACGCCCATGCGCTCGACCGCCTTCAGTGCGTCGGCTTCTTCCTGCAGCAGCCAGTCGTTGCCGGTCACGACGCACAGGCCGAGCAGATTGACCTTGCCCTCGCCCATCAGTTGCGTCGACATGGCGAAGAGCTGGCCGTCGTCGCCCATCGTATTGAAGTCCGAATCGATGATGATCTTCGGCGCGCTGGAAAAGGCGGGTTGATTGTCGTCGTCGGAGCCGCCGCAACTGGCGAGCATGGAGGTGATGACAACAGGAAAGATCAGGAATGCCGCGCTGCAACGTCGCATGATGTCGTCTCCCGAATCGAATTGTGTAGTCGGTGCGCCGTTGCATGGCGCAAGTCATTCTACGATCGATCGGAAGCGCGCGTCGGACGGCCCTGAAACGACGACGCCGGGACGGCCCGTGAGCCGTCCCGGCGTTTCACACGATGCGCTATCGCGAGAATCAGCTCTTCGCCTTGGGCATCTGCGAAACCAGCGACAAGCCGATGTCCATGCCTTCCACCTGGAAGTGCGGCACGATGAAGAGCTTGATGCGGAAGAAGCCGGGGTTGTCCTCGATGTCCTCGACCATCACCTTCGCCTCACGCAGCGGATGCGACGCCTGCAACTCGTCGCCCGGATCCTTCATCTCGGTGACGAGGCTCTTGATCCAGTTGTTCAGTTCGAGTTCGAGCAGACGCCGGTCCTTCGTCGTACCGATGTTCTCGCGCTGAATCAGCTTCAGATAATGCGCGATGCGCGAGAGCAGGAAAATGTACGGCAGGCGCGCATTGATCCGGCTGTTCGCGGTCGCTTCCTTGGTCTCATACAGCGCGGGCTTTTGCGTCGAGTTGGCCGAGAAGAAGCACGCGAAATCGTGGTTCTTGTAGAACGAGAGCGGAATGAAGCCGAGATTCGCAAATTCGAATTCACGCGTTTCGGGAATCAGCACTTCGGTCGGGATCTTCGGCTGCACGCCGGTGCCGAGATCGTACAGGTGCACCGGCAGATCCTCGACCTTGCCGCCTGCCTGCGGACCGCGAATCTGCACGCACCAGCCGTTGTTCACGAAGCTGCGCGTCATGTTCGCCGCGAACGCGAAAGACGCGTTCACCCACAGATAACGATCGTGGTCCGGACCCTTCACCTGCTCTTCGTAGTTGAAGGCGCGCACAGGCGTGGTGTCCTTGCCGTACGGCAGGCGGCCGAGCACGCGCGGCATCACGAGGCCGACGTAGCGTGCGTCGTCCGTGTCGCGGAAGCTCTTCCACTTGATGTACTCGGCACGGTCGAAGTAGTTGCCGATGTCCTGAATCGCCGCGACTTCTTCCATCGATTTCTTGCCGAAGAAGGCCGCACCCACCGCACCGATGAACGGCATGTGCGCCGCCGCCGCCACCTTCGAGATATTGCGCAGCAAGGCCACGTCCTGCGGCGAGTTGGCGAATTCGAAGTCGCTGACGAGCGCGCTGATCGGCTGGCCGCCCGGCGTATCGTATTCCTCGATGTAGGTCAGGCGATACAGGCCGCTCTGAATCAGTTCCGGCGCGTCGTCGAAGTCGCGGATCAGCGCGTCCTTCGACACGTCCAGCACTTCGATGCGCGCGTTCTTGCGGAAATCCGTGCGCGAGACGAGCATCTTCAGGCCACGCCAGCGGCCTTCCAGCGCCTGAAACTCAGGGTTGTGCATCACCGAATCGAGCTGTTTGCTGATCTGGCGGTCCAACTGCCCGATGAAGAAATCGAGCAGCGACTTGTCGAGACGGTCCACGGGCTTGCTCGTCTGCGCGACGAGGTCGAGGAACGCGCCCATGCCGCGCGCGAGGCGCTCGTCGGCCGACGCTTCGGAAAGCATGTCGTTGTCGCGAAATGCCTCGAGCGGACGCGCCTGTTGCACCGGGCTCAGGTTGATCTTGTTGCACAGCGATGCATAGACGCTGTCGCCATACGACTCTTGCGGAGCGTCGAGCACGACGGATTCGCCTGCGGCGCTTGCGCGGACTTCTTTCTTACTCATCGATTGTCCTGTCTGGGAAGCTTGTCGGTTGAAGGCTGAAGGAGCTCAGGCGTGGCCTTCGGGCTGCGTCGCCGCCGTCGCGATCTGCGAGAGCTCGCCGCGCAGCTTGTCGGAGAGTTCCTTGTTCTTCAGGATCTTTTCGAACTCGCGACGGAACGTACCGTTGTCCAGCAAATTCGACTTCAGATCGCGCAGCAGATTACGCACGGCGAGCAGCGCCTGCAGTTCCGGGATCTGCCGGGCCACCTGCTCCGGCTCGAAGTCCTTCATCGAGCGGAAGGAGAGGTTCACCGGCATGTCGGAGCCGTCGTTCGCGAGCGTGTTTTCGGTGGCGAATTTCAGGTCCGGCGCGTAGTCCGCCAGAACCGCGTCGAAGTTGTTCTTGTCGATATTGACCTTCTTGCGCTCGGAAAGCGGCGCCTGCTCGCGTCCCGCGCTGAAGTCGCCCGCGACGAGCAGCTTGAGCGGCAATTCGACCTTTTTTTGAGCGCCGCCGGTATGCAGATCCAGCGTGATCGAAACACGGCTCTTGGGAATCTCCCTCTGAAAGCTATCCATCAATAATCCTTATCAAATAGATGACATGCATCTCAATATAGAGAAAGCGGGACCGCAGTTTTTGGGGCTGCCCGACCGAGCGAAGCAAACCCAGTCTACGAATTTGACTGTTCGAACGTCATTAGGGTCCTATTAGAACAGGTTTCACATCATTAAAAAAGTATCGTCATCTTGACTGTATGTTCTGCAAAGCAGATGCGCAGAACCCGCTCATGACGTTGATCGAGAAAGGATTTCCAGGCGCTTCTTCTGGCGCTCCCTCGAATTCGCAAGTCGCGGCGTACCTCCGGTGCCGACACTAATTGACATTTCACACTCGACCGCAACCCATCTTGAAAATAAGCCGTATGCAGGATGACAGGTGGCAAGTTGTTGTTATCAAGCGATTTCATATTCCCTGATCGGCAATCAAGGTTTTTTAACGAGTAGGTATACGAATTAAATGGTGGAATATAGAATCCCCTCCCCGATATAGACGAATAGCCTCACCCAAATACACATATGCGGATCGATAAACCGCTCTGGCACGAAGGCCTGATTCTCACGCAGCAGCATTTTCAGCAGCAGGAGCGGTGGACGGAATTCGCCTTGCGCCAGTTCACGACGGCCGCGCTCGCGCAACCTTGGGGAACGCTCGACGTCGAGGTAGACGAAGACGCACTCGCCGCCGGCCGCTTCAAGCTGTCGCGGCTCAGGCTGCGTTTTCCCGACGGCACGCCCATCGACACGTCGCTCGCGCAGGCGCTGCCGCCCGCGCGCGATCTCACGCAAGGCGTGAGCGCCGAACGGCAAAGTGTGACCGTGCTGGCCGCGCTCGCTTTGCCCGACGCCAATGGCAATAACTGCCGCATGGACGAAACGGCGCTCACGCGGCCGCGCCGCGCCTATCGCGAATTCGTCAAGGTGGTCGACCTGAACGGCACGGACGAAACCGAGATCGCCGCGGAGCGGCACGCCGTGCGCCTGCTTCTCGACTTCGAGCCACATGCCGATGACACCGTTTGCGCCATCGCGCGCCTGACGCGTTCGACGAGCGGACAGTTCCAGCTCGACCGGCGCTACGTGCCCCCTTGCCTGTCGTTGAGCGCGCATACGCTGCATGTCGAGCGCATCGGCCGGATAGCCGACATCCTGCTGGCGAAGAGCCTTGCGCTCGGCGCACGACGCAGCGAACGCATCGAACAGGTCGCCGAATACGGCGTGGCCGACGTGCAACTGTTCTGGCTCCTGCACTGCATTCATGCGGCGTGGCCGAAGCTGCGGTTCCTCGCGTCGAATCCGAACCTGCCGCCCGAGCGGCTGTATTCGGTTCTGGCCGAGCTCGCCAGCGCGTTGATGACGTTCTCCACGAGCGCACAGCTCACGGATATCCCCGCCTACGATCACGTGCGCGCGGACGAAGTGTTCGCGGAGCTCGAATCGATGATCCGCAATCTGCTGGACGCGATCATTCCGTCGCGCGTCGTGCCGATCGATCTCGCGCACGACAACGCGACGACGTGGAGCGGCAAGATTCTCGACACGCGCATCGCCGACGGCGCCGCCGACTGGTATCTGTCGGTCAACTCGACGCTGCCCGCCTTCGAACTCATCGAGCGAATCCCGCGCCTGTGCAAGATCGGCGCGCCCGACGAGGTCGATCACATCGTCAATTCCGCGCTCGCGGGCATCCCGCTGAAGGCCGTTCAGCGCGTGCCGGCGGCGATTCCCGTGCGGCTCGACAACCAGTACTTCGCGCTCGATGCCGCGAGTCCGGCGCACGCGCGCATGCTGGCCGCGCGCGCATGTCAGGTTTATCTGCCGACCTCGGTGCCGGACGTCTCGCTCGAACTCTACGCGGTGCTGCGCTCATGAACATGCTGTCCACATCTCCCGCTCATCCCGGCCTCGTCGAACCGGCGCCGGGTATCGCACCGGCCCATGTGAGCGGCATGCGCGATCTGCTCCGCGACACGGCGCTCTTCGTCGCGAATCTGTCCACCGGCGGCAGGGCGGGGGATTTCACTGCGTTGCGCGCGCGTTGCGCGTCGATGGTTGCGGAACTGAGCGCTGCGCTCGAACGCCGCGGTTATCCGGAAGACGTGTGCGACGATGCCGTGAAGGCGCAATGCGCGCTGCTCGACGAAACCGCTCTGCTGCACCTCTCCGACCACGACAAGCCGCTATGGTCCGCACAGCCTTTGCAGGTCGAGAAATTCAAGCAGCACGATGGCGGCGAGCGCGTGTTCGAGCGGCTCGAGTTCCGCATGCGCGAGCGTGCGCCCGAGGTCGATCTGCTCGAATCCTATGCAGCCATTCTCGGCCTGGGATTTCTCGGCCGATACGCGGTTCACGGTGAAAACGAGCGGCAGGCGCTCATCGCCGAGCTGAATACGCTGATCGGGCGCCTTCGCCCCGAAGGCGAGCGCTCGCTCGTCATCGATCAGCTGGGCCGGCGCTTCGGCGACTGGTTGCGGCGCGTCTCGCCGTGGGCTATCGCCGGACTCGGCTGCGCCGTCGCGCTCGTGACGTGGACGATCTGGCACATCGCGCTCGATGTGCAACTCGCCGCGTTGATTCCCCACGCCGTCAAGCCGTGAGCAACATGCCAAGGTTGGGTTATCCGGCGCGCACGATCGTCGTGCTCGCAGCGCTTCTCGCGCTCGCCGTGCTTTGGTTCGTGCAGCCGTTCGGCAAGGAATGGAACTGGCCTTGCGCGGCCGGCATCGTGATCGCCGCGGCCGCCTTCATCGCCTGGCGCACGCGGCAACTCGCACGTGCGCGCAAGCGAAGCGCGCCTATCCTGCGCACGCTGGGCGCCGCGACCGTCGACATTCCGTTGAATCTGCGTGCCCGCATGCCGCTCGTGCTCGTCACGGGCGATGCGCTCGCCCCGCTTTTCGATCACGGTGCGCGTGAGCCGCGCCTGGTGTACATCGGCGATGGCGCGATCTGGCTGCGCGTGGATCGTCCGCAGGATCTTCCCGAGGTCGCGCTCGCGATGCGGCAATGGCGCGACGGCCATCCGCCCGACGGCGTCGTGCTGAGCATCGCGCCGTCGCTCCACGCCGACGCGGACGCGCTCTCACAACGCCTGCGCGTGGCGCGTCAGGCGCTCGCCGATGCCTCGCGCATCGTCAGCACGCGCCTGCCGGGTTACATCGCCGTCTATCAGCGCCTGACGAACCTGTCGCCACGCGATGCGAACCTCACGCGCCAATGGCACAGCGCGTCGGCCGGCGCGCCGATCATCGACGCGGGGCGCTTCGAAGCCGTCATCCGGAATGCGGAAAGCGAGGCCTCGCGCCACGCCGGAGATCGCTACACGGCCGTCCATGCCGCCGCGCTGGCGTCGATCGTCGGCTGGACGCAGCGTGTGGTCTTCGGCACGCTCACCGATCCGCGTCAGCCGGCCGCGCCCTGGGCGCTTCACGGCGCGGGCTGGATCGATTGCGGACCCGCGAGCGATGCGTCCAGGCCGTGGGAGCAAGACGTTCAATTGCAGACGCGCATTGCGCCCGCGAACCTCGATGCAACGCCCGCGCCGTGGCCGCTGCCGCAATCGCTGCTCGAAGCGATGCCGCGCCGCGCCGCCATGTCGCCGCGCGTCGCCGCCTTCGCGCACGCGATCGGCATCGCCGCGCTCGCCGCCAGCGCCGCGTTTCTCGGCGCGGGTCGCCACAACACGGAATTGCTCGATCGCGTCCATGCGGACCTGGATCGCTACGCGTCCATCACGCCGGATCGCGACGCCGCCCGGCGCGATGCGCTGCGCTCGCTCGCCGCCGATCGCGACGAACTGGATCGCAACGCCCGCACCGGTGAGCCGCTCAACTTATCGTTCGGCCTGTATCACGGCGCGCAACTGCTGCCGGCCTTGAATGCGGCAATCGCAAGCTATCAGCCGCCGCCTCCGCCGCCCGCCGTGGTGACGCTCGACAGCATGTCGCTCTTCGACAGCGGCAAGGCGCAGTTGAAGCCCGGCTCGACGCGTGCGCTCGTCGCGGCCCTCGAAATGATCAAGGCTCATCCCGGCAAGCGGATACTCGTCGCGGGGCACACTGACAACGCGGGCGATGCCGCCAGCAATCTGAGACTATCGAACGCGCGCGCGGCGGCATTGCGCGACTGGCTGATCGACGCCTCGGGCATTCCGGCGACGCAGTTCGCGGTGCAGGGCTACGGCGACACGCGCCCGATCGTCGCCAATGACACGCCCGAAGGCCGCGCAAAGAATCGCCGCGTCGAGATCACGCTGGTGCCGGACGAAGCCAATACCGCGAAGTAACATCGCGAATCGAATCCCCGGGGTTCTCTCTCCGGGATCTTGTCGCTCAGGATTCTTCCTGGGCATCGCTTGGCAGTACCAAAGAGGAGTAGTAAATGGCAATTCCCGCATACATGTGGCTCAAGGATGACGGCGGCGCCGACATCAAGGG
>NZ_JALQDT010000073.1:0-768 GCF_023631085.1 Caballeronia sp. INML1
AGTACCAAAGAGGAGTAGTAAATGGCAATTCCCGCATACATGTGGCTCAAGGATGACGGCGGCGCCGACATCAAGGGTTCCGTCACCGTGCAAAGCCGCGAAGGCAGCGTCGAGATCGTCGCGTTCGACCACGGCGTGCACATCCCGACCGATGGCAACACCGGCAAGCTGACCGGCACGCGCGTGCACGCGCCGGTCACGCTGACCAAGGAAACCGACGCATCGACGCCGTACCTGTACAAGGCGGTGACGAGCGGCCAGACGCTGAAGTCCGTCGAAATCAAGTGGTACAAGATCGACGACGCGGGCAAGGAGAAGGAATACTTCAACACCAAGCTCGACAACGTCAAGGTCGTCGCCGTGCGTCCGAAGATGCTCGACATCAAGAATCCGGATTACGAGAAGCACAACCATCTGGAAGAAGTCGAACTGCGCTACGAACAGATCACCTGGTCGTACAAGGACGGCAACATCATCCACAAGGACACGTGGAACGAGCGCGCGTAAGCGCCTCATGACGACGTGAGTCGTCCAAGCCAGCCCGCCTCGCGGGCTGGCTTTTTCTTCTGCAAATTCGACAGCCCCGCACGCCCTCTTTCATTCCCTCGTCACCGGACTTCATATGACAATGCGCGACTCCACTCATCTGCTTCGCCGGCTCAATCCGCACTGCGCCCGCACGCTCGAAGCGGCCGCGAGCCTGTGCCAGACGCGCCTTTCCGATGAAATCACCGTCGAGCATTGGCTCTTGAAGCTGATCGAAGCGGA
>NZ_JALQDT010000074.1:0-9418 GCF_023631085.1 Caballeronia sp. INML1
GGAAGCAATCGATAGCGTCGGTTTTGTGAACTCACGAGCAGCATCGAACGCTCACAAGGGTTTTTGCGCGTGTCAGATGCAGTGAACTAGACTAGATCTGACAGTGGTTGGTTTTCTCATGCTGGCGCGCAGTGGCGCGAAGGGTGTAGCCCGAAGCGGCAATGCGCGCCGCGAACAGCAAGGAGTCCGCCATGAATCAGGAACAGAAGGTCATCCGTGGCAAGGTCGGCATGCTCGAACTGGCGCGGCAGCTTGGCAACGTCAGCCAAGCCTGTCGGGTGATGGGATATTCGCGCGACAGCTTCTACCGGTTCAAGGAACTGTACGAGCGCGGCGGCGAGGCCGCGCTACAGGAGATTTCTCATCACCGGCCGTTGCTCAAGAACCGCGTGGATCCGCAGATCGAGACTGCCGTAGTCGAGCTGGCTCTCGAATTGCCAGCCTACGGTCAGATCCGGATCTCCAACGAAGTGCTTAAGCGGCATGCGCTGTCGGTGTCGCCTCAGGGCGTCCGTAGCATCTGGCTGCGTCACGACCTGGAAACCATGCCCAAGCGCCTGAAGGCGTTGGAAGCCAAGTCCGCCCAAGAGGGTCTGGTGCTGACCGAGGCACAACTCGTCGCGCTCGAACGTGCCAAGCGCGAGAAGGAAGAACATGGTGAATTCGAGTCCGAATGTCCAGGCTACTGCCGAGCGCAGGACACCTTCTACGTTGGATCGCTCAAGGGAGTGGGTCGCATCTATCAGCAGACCTTTGTCGACACCTACTCAAAGGTGGCATTCGCGAAGCTCTACGATCGCAAGACGCCCCCCCGGCGGCTGATTTGCTTAACGATCGCGTCGTTCCGTTCTTCGACAGTTTCGGCATCCCGCTGCTGCGTGTACTGACCGATCGGGGCACGGAATACTGCGGTAACCCCGAACATCACGAATATGAGCTGTATCTGGCCGTGGAAGACATCGATCACACTCGTACGAAAGCCAAATCGCCGCAGACCAACGGGATCGTCGAACGGCTGCACAAGACCATGCTCAACGAGTTCTATCGCGTGGCCTTCCGCAAGAAGATCTACGAGTCGATCGACGTCCTGCAGACTGATCTTGATGCGTGGCTCGACCAGTACAACAATGAACGTGAGCATCAGGGAAGATGGTGTTACGGCAAGACCCCGATGCGTACCTTTCTCGATTCACTGGAACTCGCTAAGGAGAAACTCATTCCCCATTGATCGCTTCCTCTCAATCGACCCCGACTACCTGTCAGATCGAGTCCCAGCTAATACATGTCAGAAGCGCGAGTTCAGCATCCGTCGCAACGCGTCTTAGCGCGCCAACGACGGATATTTCAACGGCCTGCTAGACTGCTTGCCCGTTCTTCAGCAGGAACAGATTGCGGGTTCGACAGGAACTTTGCCACCTTGTCGCTCGACATCAGCAAGATCGCGTTCACCCGCGTGTCGTTATTCGGGCTCAAGAACGGCACACCTGCACATGAATAGTCGCTTTCCCTTAGCCGTGGGCTCGGGTCACATGACATGTCAGCGCTGGCATAGGCGGCTGAAACGGTGAACAAACTTCCCAATAATCCTGCGATCAGATTTCTGTACGACAAAGGCGGACCTCCGCTGCTATTGTGTGGGGATACTTCCGAGTTATCCGGAATGAATTGCATTGCCGGCAGAGAGTCACCAGCCAGGCCTCGAAATGAGTCTCATCAGGAACTGAACAGGTCGAAATGATACGGGCTTGGCGTCCGCGTTAGCTGCGAGCCGAAAGAAGTAGACCGCGTATGCAGGCACCTCGCGCCAACTCGAATAGACGTCGATCACGCGAAATTCACGCGGAAATGCGCCCAGCACGAGACGCGCGCCCGCCCGCTCAAACGCGAGGCTAGCTCTCGCAAGGTGGTAGTACTGCGTGACGAGCAGGACTCGCGTCATCCGATGTTCGCGCATAAAGGTCACGGCATTCCGAGCCGAAGCGAGCGTGTTGTCGCCGTGCTCATCGACAACGATGGCCTCCTGTTCCACGCCATGTCTGATCAGCCATGTCTGCATCGATCTCGCTTCGTTGAGCCCGGGGCCGTCGATGCTTCCACTCACGAAGAGCACAGGACAATGACCGGCGCGATGACATTTAAGGGCGGCGTCGAGTCTTGCCGCCAGAATGGACTTTGGAGTTCCGTCATTCAAGAGCGCATTTCCGAAGACAACGGCAACGTCAGCGTCGTCATACGGCATTGTTATCCCTCGCAGGCAAATCAGCGCCGCAGCGATAAACCAGAGCAGTGCGGTCGCGACAGCCACGCACAACATTATTCGAAATAGTCTCGAAGACCCTGACGTTTCACCGGTCAATCGCATCAAGCATCGCGTGGTGCGCCCTTTACCTGCCGTCTCAACCATTCGACATCGACCTGCTCAAGGTAGCGTTTGATGTTCGCCCAGATGGGATGAAAGCCATAGCCACCGTCCAGTAATTCATCCTCAGCCTGTCGCTTCGTCCATCCCTGAAACACCACGCGGTATAGCGCCGACACCAGCCCTGTTCGATCCGCGCCGTGCTGGCAGTAGATAAGAACTGGCCCGTCGTGATCAACGTCGCGCAGCGCCTTAAGCGCGGCGATCATGTCTTCGTCCTTGATGTTCCACGTATTGATGGGAATGCGTTCCTGCACAATGCCGCTTCCCGCGAGAACCGCCTCGTCCGAATGAAACGAGCGGAGACTGATGATTCTGCGAATGCCCAGTGCACGCAATTTCGGCACGTCATCCTCTGAAATTCGCGCGCTGCGATAGAGCGAGGGCGTGATGCGGTGCAGATTATCGACGCCCGTGTAAATCATCGGCTCAGCCCATGTGAGCGGACGTGTGGTTGCCATCGATACAGCAGGAGCACTTGAATGTAACGAAACGGGCTCGCCCAGCGTCTTCGCCGCAACGACATATGCCACGACCGTTAGCCCGGCACCGTAGAAAAGCACGCTGAAAGCCTTATTCATCCGACGAGCACCTCGAACCTGACTCCCACTGTCGCGACATCAGGAACAGCACGAGCGCAGCGATGCTCATGGTCCAGTAGTCGGTGGGTGCAAATCCGACCCAGTGTTTGTGCCACAGCACGTGGACAGGATCAAAGCGCGCGATTCCATATGCGGGATTGAGAACGAACCAAAGAAAGTCCTCGACGAGCCAGAACGTCATGATGCACGCGACAATGCGCGCTTCGATACGCCACGACCACCGGGCAAAGAATATTGCGGGAAGATGGAAGAAAAGTGCGACGAACGGAAATACCCATGCGTGATATCCCGTCATCGGTCTGCCACCCCAAAAGATGTCGAGCAACCAATGATGCTCGATCCGCCATGTGGGCAAATTGGCGGCCCAACCTGCGCTCCCTTCGATTTGTATTTCGACGTTCGCGAAGAAAAAGCCCAATAAGGCGACCCAGAGAACGAGCGCCAGCGTTCGCTTGCCGGGCACAACGACGCATGAACTCATACCGCTTTCTCTGTAACTGTATGTTTGAGGGCGTCGAGCACCGTATCCATGACGAAACGTCCCGCGTACGGTCGTGCCAACGGGGCGATCCTGCTGCGCATTGCGCTCAGTCGGTTTGGATCGCTGAGCAACGCGCGAACCCGAAATTCGAGAGCTACCGCATCGACAGCTTTCATCGCGACGCCCTGTTCGAGCAGGTAGTCGGCATTGCGCTCTTCCTGGCCGGGAATCGGCGATGTGACGATCATTGGTACTTGCATCGCGAGACATTCCGATGTAGTTAAGCCGCCAGGCTTGGTGATAACGAGATCAGAGCAGGCCATCAAGCGCTCCACGTGCGGCGTGAAACCTGAAACGTACATACGGCCGGGGTGAGCCTCTCCCAGCTTTCGCAGCGCATCGAGCATTGCTTCGTTTCGTCCCGCCAGCGCGATCAACTGAAAGTCTCCACCCATGCTGAGCAGACGTGCCGCGAGCACGTCGAGTGCTCCGAGTCCCTCCCCGCCCGACATCATCAGGAGCGTCTTGCGCGTTGGATCCAGACCGTATAACGCTGCACACGCAGCGCGGTCGAAACGCTCGCTGAAGGCCGGCATCACGGGGATTCCCCCGACGTGAATCGACGCCAAAGGAACGCCGCGATTGACCATGCGCCACGCGACCTCGTCATTCGCGGCGAAATACCTTCGCCTCGCGCAGCGGGTGCGACGCTTGCAACTCGTCGCCCGGATCGTTCATCTCGGTCACAAGACCCTTGATCCAGTTGTTCAACTCGAGTTCGAGCAGACGACGATCCTTGGTCGTGCCGATGTTCTCGCGCTGAATCAGCTTCAGATAGTGCGCGATGCGCGAGAGCAGGAAGATGTACGGCAGGCGAGCGTTGATGCGGCTGTTGGCCGTCGCTTCCTTCGTCTCATAGAGCGCGGGCTTTTGCGTCGAGTTAGCCGAGAAGAAGCACGCGAAGTCGTGATTCTTGTAGAACGAGAGCGGAATGAAGCCGAGGTTCGCGAATTCGAATTCGCGCGTCTCCGGAATCAGCACCTGGGTCGGGATCTTCGGCTGCACGCCGGTGCCGAGGTCGTACAGGTGCACCGGCAGGTCTTCCACCTTGCCGCCCGCTTGCGGACCGCGGATCTGCACGCACCAGCCATTGCTTACGAAACTTCGCGTCATGTTGGCCGCGAATGCGAACGACGCATTCACCCACAGATAACGGTCATGGTCCGGGCCCTTCACCTGCTCTTCATAGTTGAAGGCGCGCACGGGCGTGGTGTCCTTGCCGTACGGCAGGCGGCCGAGCACGCGCGGCATCACGAGGCCGACGTAGCGTGCGTCGTCCGTGTCGCGGAAGCTCTTCCACTTGATGTACTCGGCACGGTCGAAGTAGTTGCCGATGTCCTGAATCGCCGCGACGTCTTCCATCGACTTCTTGCCGAAGAAGGCCGCGCCCACCGAGCCAATGAACGGCATATGCGCCGCCGCCGCAACCTTCGAGATGTTGCGCAGTAGGGCCACGTCCTGCGGCGAGTTGGCGAATTCGAAGTCGCTGACGAGCGCGCTGATCGGCTGGCCGCCCGGCGTGTCGTATTCCTCAATGTATGTCAGGCGATACAAACCGCTCTGGATCAGTTCAGGGGCGTCGTCGAAGTCGCGGATCAGCGCGTCCTTTGATACGTCCAGCACTTCGATGCGAGCGTTCTTGCGGAAATCGGTGCGGCTCACCAACATCTTCAGACCGCGCCAGCGACCTTCCAACGCCTGGAATTCTGCGTTGTGCATCACCGCGTCGAGCTGATTGCTGATCTGGCGATCCAGTTGACCGATGAAGAAATCGAGCAGCGACTTGTCCAGGCGCTCGACCGGCTTGCTCGTCTTCGCGACGAGGTCAAGAAATGCGCTCATACCGCGCGCGAGGCGCTCGTCGGCGGAGGCTTCAGACAACGTGTCGCTGTCGCGGAATGCTTCGAGCGGACGCGCTTGCGACACCGGGCTCAAATTGATCTTGCCGCACAACGACGCATAGACGCTGTCACCAAGCGATGCTTCTTGCGGCGCGTCGAGTACGACGGCCTTACCCGCGGCGCCCGAACGGGCTTCTACTTTGCTCATGAACTATCCTGTCTGCGATGCGGTCGTTTGACCCGCGTTTGAACCTTGGGGGAGCCAGTGTGTGACTCAGCTCTGAATTCAGCCGTGTCAGGCGTGGCCTTCGGGCTGCGTCGCCGCCGTGGCGATCTGCGAAAGCTCGCTGCGCAGCTTGTCGGAGAGTTCCTTGTTTTTCAGAATCTTCTCGAACTCGCGGCGGAACGTGCCGTTATCGAGCAGGTTCGATTTCAGATCGCGCAGCAGATTGCGCACGGCGAGTAGCGCTTGCAGTTCAGGAATTTGACGCGCAACTTGTTCCGGCTCGAAGTCCTTCATCGAGCGGAACGACAGGTTCACCGCCAGTTCGGATCCATCGTTCGCGAGCGTGTTTTCCGCACCGAACTTCAGGTCCGGCGCGAGATCACTCAGAACCGCGTCGAAGTTGTTCTTGTCGATGTTGACCTTCTTGCGCTCAGAAAGCGGCGCCTGCTCGCGCCCGGCGCTGAAGTCGCCCGCGACCAGCAGTTTGAGCGGCAGTTCTATCTTCTTCTGTGCGCCGCCAGTATGAAGGTCAAGGGTGATGGAGACCCGGCTTTTCGGAATCTCGCGCTGGAAGCTATCCATTAATAGTCCTTATTATCAGAAATGTTCTGCACCCTCGCATTTTGGGATGCAACGCTGCTGTAACTTCCTCAAGAACATGCGAGAAGCGAATGCCGTGCGCTGCCCGCGCATGCCCTGTCTTTGGGGCACATTAGCAGGATTCGACATGCACCGCAAATGCCCCAACGGGCGGGCAAATCTGGATCGAACCCGTGCCATGGCGAACGAAAAACCGTTGTTTGTCAATTGATTGCGCACAGCCTTGCGGCTTCCTACATGCCCGTTCGAGCGACCCCAGCGACAGATCCGGACACTCTTTTACAACGCAAGGTCAGTTCTCTCAATTCGCCCACTTCAAAGCAACATTCGAGACAGGAGGTGTCTCGAACAGGTGTTACAGTATTGATCGTGAAACGGCTCGTCTCATCAACTCAACGCTTCGTTATCCTGCATTTTCAACGTCTGGATTCGAGAAGGGTATGCGTGACGATAAAATTTGTACAGCATCATAGACAGCAAATCATAGACACAACGATCATCTATGCATCTATGCGGATCGCACTTTCACGGCGTCAGATTGCCGATGCCGACACGACTTGTTGATGGGAAACACGCTCATGATTGACGTTGGTCAATTGTCTTCACGCAGGGCCTTGGTTCAGAACACGTCGGGTATTACACGTATAGATGCTGCGCGTCCGGCTCCCCCCGGAATGTGCGACCTGCTACGCGACGCGTCGCTTCTCGTGGCCATGCAGACTGCCGGCGGAAAGGTCGAGATATATGAGCCGTTTCGAAAGCATTGCACCCTGCTGATCGAGCAATTTGCTGCTGCGCTCAACCAGCGAGGCTATGCCAAGGAAGTGTGCCGAGAAGCGGTCGACGCACTGTGTGCGCTCCTCGACGAAGTGGCCGTGCGCTCTTTGCGCGATGCAGACAAGAACACATGGCTGGGTGAGCCGCTACAGGTTGCGCTTTTCCAGAAACATAACGCTGGTGAATTCGTTTTCGACCGGCTCGAAGCGCACATGCGCGAAGCGTCGCCCCATGTGGATCTCCTTGAGTGCTACGCCGCCGTTCTGGGCCTCGGATTCACTGGCCGCTATGCGCTCGAGGGCGAGGCGAAGCGTCAGGGGCTAATGCGTACTTTATCCACGTTGCTAGCACGCTTGCGTCCCGCAGACGGGCAGTCGTTTTACGTCGAACCAGGCGGCCAGCGCCTGCGAAGCTGGTTTTACCGTTTCTTTCACGGCCTTTCGCCGTGGGGGCTCGCCGGTCTTGCGCTGGTGTGTGCGGTTTCGATGTGGCTGACCTGGCACGTCGCGCTCGACGCCAGAAGCGCCGCGGTTCTAAGCAAGGCTGAATCTTCAGTGACCGCACCGTGAGTTCAATTGAGAGGCTGGGATATCCAGCACGCACCCTCGCCGTCTACGCGGCCGCGCTCGCGCTGGCCGTGCTGTGGCTCGTGCAACCCCTAGACCGAGCGTCGCGATGGCCCTGCACGGCCATCGTCTTGCTTGCGGCGGCAGTGTTCGTTGGCTGGCGCACGGTTCGGCTCGCTCGCGCCCGGGAGCAAAGCGCTGACATGCTCAAGGCGCTTGGCACGGCCACGGCAGAGCTTCCTGTCAGCCTGCGCCGACGCATGCCGCTCGTACTCGTCACGGGTGATGCGCTTGCTGCCCTCTTCGACCGTCAATCGGGCACGAACCGCCTGGTGTTCGTCGGTGACGGCGCAATCTGGCTGCGCGTGAATCGTCCACAAGATCTGCCACAGGTTGCGCTCGCCACGCGGCAATGGCGCGATGGTCAGGCGCCGGACGGCGTCGTATTGTGTGTCGCTCCGGCAGTGCACGCGGATTCCGACGCGCTCGCGCAGAAGCTGCGCTTGGTGCGCCAGGCGCGCGCCGACGCATCGCGCATCGCGAGCGCGCGTCTTCCGGGTTACGTCGCCGTCTATCAGCACTTGACCGCGCTCGAACCGGAGGACGCAAACGCGCGCTGGCAATGGTACGGCGCGTCGGCAATCGCCCCGATTGACGCGCAGCAAATCGAGTCGGTCGTGCGAACCGCGGAGACAACGACGGTTCGCGAGTCCCCCGACCCGTACCACGCGGCGCGCGCGGCGGCGCTTGCTTCGATCGTCGGCTGGACGCAACGAGTGGTGTTCGGCACGCTCACCGATCCACGTCACCCCGCTCAGCCATGGCCGCTTTATGGCGCGGGCTGGATCGACTGCGGTCCGGCAAGCGACGCGTCCCGGCCTTGGGAGCGCGATGTGCTAAGCCGCACGCACGTCGCCCCACCCGTCGTGGCCGCCTTGAGCACGCCGTGGCCGCTGCCGCAGCCGCTCATCGAAGCGATGCCACGGCACGTTCGCGTATCGCCGCGCATCGCCGCCATTGGACATGCCCTTGCGCTCTTCGCGTTGGCAACCGCCGCTTCGTTTTGGGGCTCTGGCCAGCACAACGCCGAACTGATCACGCGGGTTGAGTCCGACCTGAACCGCTTCACCGCAATATCTGCCGGTCACGACTCGGCGCACCGCGACGCGCTGAAAGAGCTCGTCGCGGATCGCGACGAGCTCGATCGGTATGCGCGCGACGGCGCGCCCGTCCGGCTCGGCTTCGGCCTCTATCAAGGCAACCGTTGGTTGCCGTCGCTGAACCATGCAATCGCGAGCTATCAGCCGCCCGCGCCTGCGCCCGCCGTCGTGACGCTGGATAGCATGTCGCTTTTCGATAGCGGCGAGGCGGTGCTCAAGCCAGGCTCCAACCGCACGCTCGTCGGGGCGCTCGAGATGATCAAGGCGCATCCGAACAAGCGGATTCTCGTCGCGGGCTACACGGACAACGTCGGTGATTCCGCGAGCAATCTGAAACTGTCGCTCGCGCGCGCGACGGCGCTTCGCGACTGGCTCATCGACGCGTCAGGCATCGCTGCCACCCAGTTCGCCATTCAGGGCTACGGCGACACGCGGCCGATCGCTTCGAACGATACCGACGCAGGCCGCGCCCACAACCGCCGCGTTGAAATCACGCTCGTGCCGGATAACGGTGCGACCTCTGCGCACACGCAGTAGTCGCGTCGAATCCCCGAGGCTTACGCTTCGGGATCTTGGTGTCCGGGGAACGAATCCCAGACATTAGTTTGTAGTACCAAAGAGGAGTAGTAAATGGCAATTCCCGCATACATGTGGCTCAAGGATGACGGCGGCGCCGACATCAAGGG